>PLYG01000283.1 GCA_003153335.1 Betaproteobacteria bacterium
CCGGAAAGGCCGCGATGGGTGAACAAGAGCTTTTCGCGAAAGCGTCCGCCGTTGCATGATACTTCGGCGTCGATCGACACGCCGGAGAGATCGCCGAATTGCGCCAGCGTCTCCGGATTGAAACTGAGCGGGACCAGTGCCGGGCGCGGCAGAACGATGGGGAGGCCAAACTGCTCCGCCACGCGATAACCGAATGGCGTCGCGCCGATCTTGGGAACCGACAGTCCGCCGGTGGCGATCACCAGCGACTGCGAGTGAAACTCGCCCACATCGGTGCTGACCGTGTACCTGCCGTGCGCGCCCTCCGCCTTGCTGGCGATCGCCTGTACCTGACATGGCATATGCCATCCGACGCCGCCGCGATCGCACTCGGCCTTGAGCATATTGATGATTTGTTGCGATGGTCCATCGCAAAACAACTGGCCCAATTTCTTCTCGTGATAAGCGATGCCGTAGCTCTCCACCAGCGCGACGAAATGCCGAGGCGTGTAGCGGGCCAGCGCGGAACGGCAGAAGTCGGGGTTCTGCGACAGAAAGTTTACCGGCGTGCAATGCAGGTTGGTGAANNTTGCAGCGGCCGCCGCCGGAAATGCGGATTTTTTCGCCCAGCTTAGGCGCATGCTCGATCAGCAGCACGCGCCGGCCGCGCCGGCCTGCCTCTCCCGCGCACATCATGCCGGCCGCGCCGGCGCCGATGACGATTACGCCGAATTCCACTGCGCCCCTGGCCTGCCATGCAAGAGGCGGTGAGTGTACGGGAACAGGGCCGTACGAATCTCAGGCCGTCTTTGGAATGAAGCGCAGCACGACACCGTTGTTGCAATAGCGCTGCCGGGTTGGGGCGGGACCGTCGTCGAATAGATGGCCATGATGTCCACCGCAGCGCACGCAGTGATATTCGCTGCGCGGGAGTATCAGCTTGAAATCCGTCTTGGTGGCCAGCGCGCCGGGAATCGTGGTAAAGAAGCTGGGCCAGCCAGTGCCGCTTTCGTATTTCATCGCCGAAGTGAACAGCGGGAGACTGCAGCCGGCGCACACAAACACGCCGGGGCGCTTTTCGCGATTGAGCGGGCTCGATCCTGGCGGCTCCGTGCCCTCCTCGCGCAGCACGTCGTAGGCGGCGGCGGAGAGGCGCTTCTTCCATTCGGCGTTCGGCAGCGTGAGCGGCTCAGCGCTTTTCGCCACATCGGCATTGCTGGCCAACAGGGCCTTCCAGTCGGCCTGCAGCGCCGCCACGTCGGCTCCCTGGCCCTTGCCCGACTGCGCCAGCACGCCGCGCCCGCCGATGATGGCCAGCGGCAATGCGGCCAGACTCTTCAATATGTTGCGTCGTTGCATAGCCTTCTCCTTGATGCCGGGTGCGCAAACCATTCGCGTCCCGTCGAGTTTTCGCTTCCCGGCTTGGTCGCGCGGGAGGCCACGAATCTTACGCCGGAACGAGCGGCTGCTCGTCCATCAGCGCAACCTGCTCCTTCAACTCCAGGATGCGATCCTGCCAGTACCGCTGCGTGTTGAACCAGGGAAACGCCGCCGGAAAAGCGGGATCGTGCCAGCGCCGCGCCAGCCACGCCGAATAGTGAATCAGCCGCAACGTGCGCAGCGCTTCAAGCAGGTGCAGCTCGCGATCATCGAAGTCGAAGAAATCCTCGTAGCCGGACAGCACATGGCCCAGCTGACGCTGCATCAGCGCGCGGTCGCCGGCCAGGAGCATCCACAAGTCCTGCATCGCGGGTCCCATCCGCGCATCGTCGAAGTCCACAAAATGCGGACCCTCCTCGTTCCACAGCACGTTGCCCGCGTGGCAGTCGCCGTGAAGGCGCAGCGCGCCCACGTCGCCCGCGCGCTCGAACGCGTGGCGCGCGCCGGTCAGCGCCATGTCGACGACTGCGCCGTACGCCTCGCCAAGATCGGGCGGAATGAAGCCGTTGGACAGAAGGTAATCGCGCGGCTCCTCGCCGAACGATGCCACGCCGAGCAGCGGCCGCTCGGCGAACACCTTGATGGACCCGACCGCGTGGATGCGCCCAATGAAGCGCCCCATCCGGCGCAGGATCTCGGGGTCTTCGAGTTCCGGGGCGCGCCCGGAACAGCGGGGATACACCGCAAACCGATAACCGCCGAAATCATGCAAGGTCTTCCCGTCACCCAGACGCATCGCCGCGACCACGGGAATCTCCAACTCGGCCAGCTCCGCAACGAACTCGTGCTCTTCCCGGATCGCCTCGTCGCTCCACCGACCCGGCCGATAGAACTTCGCCACCAGCGGCGGCGCATCCTCGCGATACACCTGGTAGACGCGATTTTCATAGCTGTTCAGTGCAAGCAAGCGGCCGTCGCACGGCAGATCCACGCTCGCCAGCGCATCGAGCACGCAGTCGGGTGTGAGACCCGCATAAGGCGGAGGCGGTTGATTTTCCATGTCCCCATTATCGCCGGTTGGCGGAGTTGATGCCGGGAGGTGGCAAACAACGCTGCCGAAAGCAGGATGCCGCCGATATCGTCGCGCTCCGTTGTTGCCTCAAAGCCCGATATCGCCGCTATGCCGGGAATGTGCACTGGCGTTTTGCGTGGTTTGCCGCGCCCGGGTCCAGCCGTTACACTGCGCGTTCCAGTCCGTCGCGGCACGCCAATTCAATGCATCACTTTCCCACCGCCACTCGCGCAGCCATCCAGAACTTGCGCGCCTCGTCCATCCGCGAAGTCGCCAATGCGGGGATGGGCAAGAGCGGAATACTCAAGTTCTGGTTCGGCGAGCCCGATGAGGTCACGCCCGCGTTCATCCGTCAGGCTGCGATCGACGCGCTCGATGCCGGCGAGACATTTTACGTGCAGAACCTGGGTCTGCCCGTGCTGCGCGAGGCGATCGCGGCCTACGTGTCGCGCCTGCACCGGCCGGTCGCCGCCGATAACATCGTGGTCACCAGTTCCGGAATGGCCGCCGTGGCACTCGTTGAACAGGCGCTGATCGCGCCGGGCGATCGCGTGGTGGTTGTCACCCCGCTGTGGCCGAATCTCGTCGAAGGCCCGAAGATCCTGGGCGCCGATGTCATCACGGTCACGCTGGAATTCACTCCCGCCGGCTGGCAGCTCGACGTCGATCGCCTGCTTGCCGCGCTGACGCCCGAGACGCGAATGCTGATCGTCAACTCGCCCAACAATCCAACCGGCTGGACCCTCACCGCGGAGCAGCAGCGGGCGCTGCTCGATCACTGCCGGCGGCATGGCATCTGGATCATCGCCGACGACGCGTACGAGCGCCTCTACTATCGGGATGCGGCCGCGGCGCCATCATTCCTGGATCTGGCCGACCCTGAGGAGCGGATCATCAGCACGAACACCTTTTCCAAGTCGTGGCTGATGACGGGCTGGCGCCTCGGCTGGTTCGTCGCGCCCAGGGCGTTAATGCATGACATGGGCAAACTGGTCGAATACAACACGTCGTGCACGCCGGGCTTCGTCCAGAAGGCCGGCATCGCCGCCATCACCGAAGGCGAACCCGTCGTCGCACGGACCCGGCAACGCTTTGCCGACGCACAACGCTTTCTGGTCGGCGAATTGAATCGACTGCCGCGCATCGAAGCCGCGCCGGCCCCAGGAGCGATGTACGCGTTTTTCCGCGTAAAGGGAATGCACGACAGCCTGGATTTCTGCAAGCGACTGGTGGCCGCGGAGGGACTAGGCCTGGCGCCGGGAATCGCCTTCGGCCCGGAGGGCGAGGGATTCATACGCTGGTGTTTCGCCAGCAGCACGGCGCGGCTGGGCGATGGCGTGGAACGGCTGGCGCGGTTTTTGCGTAGCGCTTGAGCCGCTTTCACGCCGGCGTCACGGCACCAATCGCTTTATACCGGTCAGCCTTAACCCCCATCCTTGCGCAGGTGCGTCTCGATTTCGCGCAACCGCACGTAGTTCGCACGGCCGAGCCGGCCTATCGGGCGCATCTCGATCTCGCGCAGCACATCGATCCGGTGCTGGTTTGCACCCTTGGTCCCGACGTAGGCCGCGGGATCGACATGGATCATCCGCACCAGGCCCATCACCCATGCGCTTTTGCCGATGTAGACAATGTCGTAGGTCGTGCATTCGAAGGAAACGGTCGCGCCGACAACGCGCGGCGGCTTGATGGTCGCCGATGGCGCTTCGATCAACCCGGTGTGCGCGAACTCCGATTGACCATGCGGCAGCGGGTCCGAAGTGCGCACCATCTGATCCATGAATCGTTCCGGAACGACGTTGACGACAAACTCGCCGGTCTCGCGAATGTTGAGCAGGGTGTCCTTGAGTTCAAATTCGTCCGATCCACGCCGTTCGCTGCGCGGCCCCACGGAAAAGCCCAGT
>PLYG01000433.1 GCA_003153335.1 Betaproteobacteria bacterium
GTGTAGAAGACGTTGGCGACGAAGTCGTCGGTCGCCGCATAAGTGCTGTCGAGGTTCAAGACCCAGCTCTTGGCGTCCTGCAAGCCGTAGGTCGAGTTGAAGTAATCGTCCTTGTTGAAATCCAGACCGCCCTCCAGGGAAAATTTCTCATTCACCTGCCAATTCACCGATGAGCGCAGCTTGTCGCGATTGCGATCGGCCATAAAGTACCGTCTCATGCCGGGCAATTCATTGATGTTGTTGCGGCTGCCATAGAGGGCTTGCGGCAAAATGTTGTTGAGGGGAGAAAAGATAGCGGCGTTGCCGGTCAGGGCGGCAGACGGCAGTCCGGCCAGGGGACCGAATCCGGTCAGCCCGTTCAGCAGCATGTAGGTATAGGCGCTGACCGTCGCACCGCCCGCCGGAACGACGTTTGCCATCGGCACCAGTGCCAGGAAGGCGTTCTCGTTGTAGTTCGACACCGTGCGCCTGGAATAGGCATAGCCAATCCTGCCGCTGACGTCCTCTATTACGTTTGCGCGCCATTCGGCACGCAGCGTATTTTCCTTGGTGGTGGCCGCATCGGCGCAGTCGATCCAGGCGCCGTTGCAGGTGCGCTCGATTTGCTGCCCGTCGTAGCCGGCCTGAAGCGATTGGCCTTTCGCCACGGCATAATCGGCTTGCAGGTTGAGTTGGTTTGTCTTCTTGCTGTACGCCCGGTTGTTGTAGATGTTGGTGTTGCTGCCAAGGCTGGCAGGCAATCCGTTGAGCCCCGCGAAGGGAGACACACCGCTCTTCGCCTCGTTCGCGTCCTGGAACAGATAGATGTTGACCGGGGTGCGATTGTCGCGATCGTCGAACTTGTAGCCCGCGGTGAGGTTCAAATCCTTGGTCGCTTTGGAGGTGAGCTTCAGGTTGAGCGCCTTCGACACCACAAGCCCGTTCAGCGACGTCGTCGGCAAGCCAAAAGCCAGCTGGCCGTTCGCCGCGGTCGCAGATCCCAGGAATGCCTGGTCCTGGGTACTGCGCGCGTAGGACGCGTTCGCCACCAGCTTGGTGGCGGACGTGATGTTATAGCCGCCCAGCAAACTGAATTGGTGAAACTGGTTGCTCGGGGCGGTGCCCAGGGTCGCGGACTTGGTCGGGTCATTCACGTCCTGCCAGGTCATGGACTGGACGTTGTTCCTGTAGAGCGAGCCGTAATACGCGGCCTGCATGAATCCCTTGTCGAACTTGTAATTCAGGCTGACATTGAACTGATCGGTGTCCTGGTCGACCTGGTCGGGAATCGTGGCCGAAAACTCACTGACCTGCGAGCTGACGACCCCCATCGGTTTATAGCCGTCCTTGTGCTCATGACGCACGCTGGCCTGGAAATCCCATTGCGGACTGAAGCTGAAGCTGAAGCCTCCGTCACCCTTGGTGCGCTTCGTGTGCAAATCGACGTTCTGGAAAGCCGGCAGATCGGCGGCGCGTATGTTGGCCAGCGTGGCCAGCTGAGCCGCGGTAGGTTGAGTCAGCACCCCCGCCGAATTGTACGTGGGTCCCGTTCCTGCGAACGGGTCCAGCGACCTGAAATTGACATTGTTGGCGTTGACTTGCGGCACCTTGGGAGCGATCCAGTTTCCGGGCAAGGTGAGGTTATTGCTCCCAGCGCCCAGATAGGGCGTCTGATAGGTATCGGTAATGTTCCTCAGCAGTTCGTCGTAGCCGAAGTTGAGTCGGAACCTGCCTTGCTCGCCGTATTCACCTTGCAGGTTACGGGTTTCAAGACCAAGATCGGTGCCCTGGAGGCGCCAGCGGGTGGCGTCGTTGCTGTTATAGGCGCCGCCGCCGCGCAGTTCGAAATTACCGATAGCGTACGGACCCTTCTTGTCGAGGCCGTTGTATTCGCCGAATTTGGCAGAGTCGTTGCTGACATTACCGATCCCGATTTCGATCTGTTTGATCGGCCGGGTCAAATCCTGGGCGCTCGGTTCCTGACTCGCGGCCTGGCTTGCCTTATCCTCACTCACGGCCTGCGCGACGATCTCGGCGTAATTCAAGGAGCCCTGTTCCTGACCGGCGCTTGAACTGGGCTTGCCGGTATCGCCCTCGGCTGCGTGGACCTGCGGCATCAAGGCCAAGGTGAGGAGCGCGCCGTACACCGCCACGACAGATTTCCGCAAGGCGAAACGATTTGCACAATTGATCATGACTTTTTCCCCGATTGAATAGAGTTATCGCTGGAATTTGGCGCCGGCCGGATGGTTCGAGCCATGGATCTGCGAGTGACAAACCACGCACCCACGGGAGTTCTCTTGGGCTGGCGGCGACCGGCTCGCCTGCGGCAGCAGACCATTGACAGTCGTCACGTTACCGTTCGGGAGATTCGCACCGCTGTAGAGGGTCTTGCCGTGGTCTCCGCTGTGGCAGTTCTGACACAACATCGGCGGCCGCGTCTTCAAGAGCGGTCCGATATTCGAGCCGTGCGGCGTATGACAGTTGGTGCAGTCATCGACCGCCGGGGCGTGCTCCCAAAGGAAGGGCCCGCGTTTTTCGGCATGGCAGGTATAGCAGGTCTCGTTGACCGAGTTCTTGACCAGCAGCGTCGGCCCGGTCGATCCATGCGGGTTGTGGCAATCGGAGCAAGTGACCTTGCCGGCGAGGATCGGGTGGGTCGAGATGCGGTGAATCTGCGCCCGCTGCGTTTTGTGGCAGGCAAAGCAAACCTCCGGCTGGGTGAGCTTGTTGAACACCCGCTGAGTAGGGGCGTGAATGTCATGGCAGTCGCTGCAGGCAACGCCGCGCGTTTGATGCTGGCTGCCGGCCCAATTTGTCCGCGGGAGAACGCTGGACTCGTGGCAACTGAGGCAGGCGGTGTTTCGCTCGTCAGGCGACGACAGGTGCTTTGACTTGGCGCCAAAAACGACATCGGGTGCGTTCGCCGGAGTTTTCAAATGGGCATCGCTGGCCCCGTGGCAGGACTGGCAGCCGGGCGTTCGCGGATCGGCCGTTACGCCGTGCCGTGTCTGATAGATCGCCAGGATCGGTTTTGGCCAGGATTCGTCGTGGCAGACAGTGCAGATCTTGTCTCGTTCCAGCGCCCTATTTCCCGCAGACGGCGGGTCGGCGGCCACGCTGGAAGTAGTCATGCCGAGGCAGAAAATGGATACACACAAGGCCAACAATTGCTTCAAGTGCTTCATCTGTTTTCCCCTTACCTTGGTGGGTAGCATATTTGAATCAGAAAAATTCTTAAAGAATGCCCCGTCAGTGCCTGAATGATAGCGACGAAGCGCGATAATTACTGAACAGCAGCCTCGCGCATCGGGAGCCTGTTACTTCACCTGGTTTATCATGTAGGCGACGGCGGTCTTGATGTCGGCATCGGATAGCGACGGCACGCCGGCCCGGGGCGCCATTACGCCCTTGCCGACAATGACCGAAGCGGTCAACGCATCGGCGCCGCCCTTCTTGATACGGGGTTCCCACAGCGACTTGTCACCCAGCTTGGGGGCGCCCGCTAGGCCCTTGGCATGACAAACGGCGCAGACCTTGTCGTAGGTTACCTTGCCTTCATCGGCGGCAGCAGCGTGGCCCATGCTCAACAGCGCCGCCACGATGGTAATAGAGATCACTGCGCGTTTCATGTCACTCCCTTTTCAACTTGTTGCGTAAGTATTATTTCCTTTCCCAAAGCTTCCTTTGATGTGGATCAACATCACATGATTTTGCGCAAACTATTGACCGTTTTATTCTGTCAACGTCATTTTTTCTAAGGGTGAACCCCTGGGCAGAAAACTGCGCATGAACTGCTGTTCCCGGCGACCGTCCTGGCGCGAGCGCTACAGCATTGCTCGCCGAAAATCCGCGAGCAGCAGGCCCAGATAGCTCGTGAACCGTGCCGCGGACGCGCCGTCGATGACGCGGTGATCATAGGACAGCGCCAGATACATCATCGGACGGATCTCGACCTTGCCGCCGATCGCAACCGGACGATCCTGAATCTTGTGCATGCCGAGGATGCCGGACTGCGGCGCGTTCAGGATCGGNNGAACGCCTTGCCGTCCCACACCGGCCACATGCTCGTGCGCGCGACGCCGAGAATCGCGACTTCCGGCGCGTTGATGATGGGCGTGAAATAGGTCCCGCCGATGCCGCCCAGCGATGAGATCGAGAAGCAGCCGCCCTGCATGTCGGCCGGGCCGAGCTTGCCGTCGCGCGCGTTGGCGGACAGCACGCTCATTTCCTGGGCAATCTCGAGTACGCCCTTCTTGTCGACGTTCTTGATCACGGGTACCACCAACCCAGTGGGCGTATCGGCGGCAAAACCGATATTGAAATATTTTTTCAGTACCAGATTGTCGCCCTCCAGCGAGGCGTTGAAATCCGGGTACTTCTTCAGCCCCACCACGCAGGCCTTGGTCAGGAACGCGAGCATCGTGATCTTGATGCCGGC
>PLYG01000229.1 GCA_003153335.1 Betaproteobacteria bacterium
CGAACACCATCGCCGTGCAGGGGGCAGCAGCGAGCAGGATCAGGCCGGCGATGTAGCTGTCGATCTGTCCAGAGGGCAACAGCGGGGCGAAGACGTGCCGGATGAACAGCCAGCCGAGAATCGCCATCGAAAACGGCTTGACCGCCCAATTGATAAACAACGTGACACCGATGCCGCGCGCGTGACGGCGCACCTCGTGCAATGCGCCAAAATCGATCTTGACCAGCATCGGCACGATCATCGCCCAGATCAGCACGCCGACTGGAAGGTTGACCTGTGCGATCTCCATGCGGCCCAGAGCCTTGGACAGGCCCGGCGCCAGTTGGCCGACCGCGATACCGGCGACGATGCACAGCGCCACCCATAGCGTCAGGTAGCGCTCAAAGAAAGCGAGGGGGGCGCGTTGTGTCTGCTTGATGGCGATTTCGCGTTGCACGGTCATGTCACGATTTGCCGATCTCGCGCAGCGTGTTCTGTAGCGAAAGCCGATCGAGCTTCGCCAATGGCAGGCTCGTGAACAGCCGGATCCGGTTGAGCAGCAAGCGACATGCATCAGAGAACGCCCTGTGCTTCGCTTCGTCGCTGCCCTCGACCGCGGCCGGATCCGGGATACCCCAATGCGCCGTCATCGGCTGACCGGGCCACACGGGGCAAACTTCACCCGCTGCGTTGTCGCAGACTGTCAGCACAAAGTCCAACGGCGGCGAATCGGGCTGCGCAAACTCCTCCCAGTTCTTGCTGCGCAAACCCTCGGTCGGCATGCGGTTCGCTTTCAGCAATTCGAGCGCGAGCGGATTGACTTGGCCGGCAGGGTAACTGCCGGCGCTGAAGGCATTGAATCGCCCCTGCCCGATCTCACGCAGGATGGACTCGGCCATGATGCTGCGCGCCGAATTACCGGTGCACAAGAACAGCACGTTGAATGGGCGATGCGAATCGGTCATTGGTGTTCTCCGGTCAGGTTGGCGTGAGTTCGTTTCATCCGCACCATGCTGCGTTCTTCGTTTTCCGCAGCGCCGCTTTGGCAGTCGTTGCCGCAGACGCACGGCGACGGGGTTTGGTGGCCGGCGCACAAGCCGGTGCAGCGCCTGGCGCACATTCGGGATTGCAAGCACCGCTTGCGCGGCAGCAATTTTCAGTCAGATAGCCGACCAATGCATTCATCGCATTGAAATCGGCGCGGTAAACGATGAAGCGCCCTTGCGGTTCTGCCTCGATGAGGCCTGCGTGCAAGAGTTCCTTGAGGTGGAACGACAACGTCGGTGCCGCCGTACCCAACTGTGCGGCGATGCCGCCCGCAGGCATCCCGGCGGCACCCGCCTCGACCAGCAGGCGAAAGATCGCCAGTCGCGTATCCTGCGCGAGCGCGGCCAAGGCGGTTACGGCGACTTTCGTTTTCATGTTTCGAATAATATGAAAATGACGATCCGATGTCAAGCCGACCTTTCAGAATCTGCATTGACGTGAAGCAGAACACTCCGACCGCACGAATGCATCACCGGCTGCATCGGGCAAGACTTTGAGCGCATTCTCCGCTTCCGCACCAAGTCACGAAACCGTAATTCTTTGTGCGTAGTCTCCTCAAATCCCCTCCCGGCCGAGGGCGCTGTCCCGATCTCGCCGGCACCACGGGGACGTGCGTGTTGGATACGTGCTGGGCAAGACCCTGATTCGTCATTGCGAGGTGATCGGTGGCTGGAGTTCGGTCGCCGTAGTCGGGATGGTTCTGGCCGCCCTCGCTTTGGCGCATCTGCCGTCGACTCGCGCCGCGCGCAAGGGGCGATGCGAGCGGGACCAAAATTGACTAACCCGCACCGATCGCGCGGCGGGCTCCCCAGGGTGGGCGGGCGGATTACCGGTTTTCTGGTGCTGTTCGCAACGCAGCATACTTGCAATGCGCTTGCCCGGTTCCGTTGATACCCGACCTGCGCCGACAGCACAGGTTGTAACGCAATTGTCACAAAGCTGTCATCGGGATCTGCCATGTTCGTATGAAGACGAGACGTGCGATGAAGTCGCAGCCTCGAGTTCGCTTGAAGGCGCGGACCACTTCCGCATTCCTGGTGCCGGCCGCCTGATCGAGACGCTGCTGCACGAGGTCGAGACCATGCTGGCGCCGATCGCCACGCGCGCCAACGACGAGCTGCAGCGCCATTTCGAGCAGTTGCGCGATGCTGCCCCGGCCGCGGCTGACGATGTCCTCACCGCAGCGGACATCTCGGCGTTGACATCGGGCGGACGCGAGCGCGGTGATAGCCTGCACCTCGTCGCGATGGACGCGCACAAGGTGCTCAACGCGATACAAACCGAAATCGCCAGCGAATCCATCGACGGCGCCAACGCCTATGGCCTCGATCCCGACGGCCGGCCGCGGGTTCGGGCATTCATGCGCGGGCGGCGGCGGACCGCACCACTCAAGTTCGACCATCCGGGGCTCGGCACGACGGCGGCGCGCGCGAGGACATGCAGGACTTTCTCGAGGCAACGCACCGGATCATGTCGCTTGAGCATCGCACCGATGAAGCGCAGCGCGGCGTCGAAACGACTCTGGCGGCCGAGACGACTGACTTTCGCGTGCTGCACGTGCTGAACGAAACCGCCAAGAACCTCGAACAGGCCGCCGACGCGCTGATGCATTGCAGCCTGCGTATGCGCGACTATGTGCTCGGGCAGGTGGTCGCGGCCTGACCGACAACGAAAGAGACAGCCAATGCGCGAAGCAGAAAGTCAGACATTCCTGATCGGATGCGGGTTGGCTGCCACGGCGGACGCCACACCGGAGACGCTCGGATTCAAGGCATACAACCTGTGGCGGATGGAGCGGGTCGGCCTGCCGGTACCCCCGGCATTCGTGCTCGACACCGGATTCTGTCGCGACTTCTTCCGCAAGGACCGAAAGCCGTCGACGGGATTGCGTGAATTGCTCTCCAGCCGGATGCGCGAACTGGAGCGCTCTGGCGGACTCGCTTTCGGGAGCACCAGGAAGCCGCTATTGGTCTCGGTACGATCGGGCGCACCCGAAGCCGAGCGCCTCGCCTCGGTGCTGCCGCAGGTTCAGGCGGAGATCGTGAAAGTTGCGGGGCGGCTCGAGGCGGAGTTTCGCGACATGCAGGAATTCGAGTTTACGGTCCAGGACGGCCGGCTGTTTGTCCTCCAGACGCGAACCGGCAAACGCATGCCCTGGGCCGCGCTGCGCATCGCCGTGGATCTGGTCGATGCAGACCGGATCAGCGAGAGCGACGCACTCGATCGGCTTGCGGAAATCGACCTCGACCGGATCGCACGGCTCAAGGTCGTCCGTGAAAACTCGACCCGCGTGCTTTGCCGCGCGGTGCCGGCGGGTATCGGCGTCGCAGTCGGCGAGATCGCGCTCGACTCGGCACGAGCCTTGGAGGTTGCCGCTGCGGGTCGATCGGCGATCCTGGTGCGCGACACGACCTCGACTGACCCAATCCCGGGCTACTCCATGCGCATCGGACACTGGCGCAGATGCATGCAGATATGCACGACACTGGCATGCTCTGCTCAGCGTGGTCGACTGTCGCCGGGACTGCGGATTTGTCGGCAACAATTCACACTTATGTCGCGAGCTGTTTGCGGATGGACTGCAATTCGCTCTGCCGTTCGGCGCTCATTATTGGATAAGCCATTCTGAGTCCTTCGAGCGTATCGAGGAGAATCCGGGACACAATCAGCCGGGCATTTGCCTTGTCGTCGGCGGGCACGACATACCAGGGAGCGTCCCTTGTGCTTGTAGCGCTGAGGCATTCTTCATAGGCCTTCATATAGTGCTTCCAGAATTTCCGCTCCTCGA
>PLYG01000192.1 GCA_003153335.1 Betaproteobacteria bacterium
GGTTGCGGGCAGCGGCCGGGTCCAGTTCCCCCCGGGCAGTGCCGGTCACGCGCTCGTACGCACCGGCCGGACCGAAAGTCGCGCCGTCGGCGAAGGGGCGGACATTCTGCACGTTGATCTCGGTGATTCGGGACTCGGCCGACAACGCCGCGGCGCACAGCAGCGGGGCGATGATCCAACGCAATGGCTTCATGATGGTTTCCTCGAATTCAGAAATCGACTTTGACGTCCGCGGCGTATGCCGATTAGCGCAATGAACGAAATTGCGCACCAACGCCGATCGCTTCAGGCACGCGCACTATACCCTTTGTGAACAATCGCGAAAAGCGAACTCAGAAGCCCTCGTCGGGGCGCAGGTATCGCCACTGGCCGATGGGCAGATCGCCCAGCATCACGCGCTCGATCCGCACACGCTTCAGCCCCACCACCTTCAACCCGACCAGTTCGCACATGCNNGCACATGCGCCGGATCTGGCGCTTCCGCCCCTGGTTGAGCACAAAGCGCAACTGGCCTTCGTTCTGCCACCACACGCTTGCCGGCTTTAACTCCTGCCCGTCGAGCGACAGGCCGTGATTGAGCCGCCGCAGATCGGCCGCGGCGAGCGGCCCCTGCACCCGCACCAGGTATTCCTTTTCCACCGTCGAGCCCTCGCCGATCAGTTGCTTGGCTATCCGGCCGTCCTGCGTCAGCACCATCAGCCCGGTGGAGTCGATATCCAGGCGTCCCGCCGGCGCCAGTCCGCGCAACTGCCGCGGGTCGAAGCGGATCGCGGAACGATCTTCGCGCCAGCGCGTGGCTGGCCCGACCAGGACCACAGCGGGCTGGTACCCGTCTTCCGCCTGGCCCGAGACGTAGCCGATCGGCTTGTTGAGCAGTATGGTGACCCGCTGCTGCTGCTGTTCCTTCGCATCGCGCTCGATGGTGATCTTCTGATCGGGCAGAATCTTGGTGCCCAGTTCGCTGATCACCTTGCCGTCGACCCGCACCCAGCCTTTGGCGATCCACTCGTCCGCTTCGCGGCGCGAGCAGAGGCCCAATTCGGACATGCGTTTGGACAGGCGTAAGGTTGCGTCGCTCATGAGCCGGTGCGGGAGAGAATGAGCGGAAGGATACCAGCAGCAGGGGTGCGATGCAGGCTTTGCCGATCTACCCATTGGTAACGCAGTTCCACCGTCGACATCAATCACGCCCGGCAGCCTGATCGGGCGAGACGCCGTGCAGGGCCAGCACGGAACTCCTCGCCGCCGATGCGCGCGACGTTCGAACATGCCGATCAATCGGAACCCAACCATGCAAAGGTTGCTGCCTGGGCGGGACATGGCGACATTTGATTCCAATAATATTTGTCTTTCAAGCGGTTGTGTACACCATCGCACCAAATTGTGAGGAGATTATGGAGGGCCACAGTTGCGGATCGCGGGCGGCCAACGCGTCGCCGGTCGGTACCGTACAATTGACGAAGCCGCGCCGTTACGGGAGGTTGCTGCACAGCGGGCTGGCACATGGGTGCCTGATACCGCGTGGAACAAATTTGTTGAAGTGACGATAGCCGAACAAGGAAAGACCGGTGAAATTTTCTGACACTGCACGGCGAATCCAAAAATGACCGCTGCCCAGCTTTCCGTTGCCTTTTTTTTGCAAATGTTTTTCATTCTGGCGGTCTGCCGCGGCGTGGGCTGGATCGCCCAGCGCTGCGGGCAACCGCAGGTCGTAGGCGAAATGATCGCCGGCGTGATGCTGGGGCCATCGCTGTTCGGCTTGCTCTGGCCCCAGGCCCAGCATTTTCTCTTTCCGCCGGACTCGATGAAGACGCTGTACGTCGGCGCGCAACTTGGCGTCGGGCTCTACATGTTCCTGGTCGGCGTCGAATTCAGGACGGAGCTCTTCAAGAGCCGCATTCGCAGCGCGATATCGGTGTCGCTCGCGGGGATGATCGTGCCGTTCATCATCGGCGCGGGGTTGACCCTGTGGCTGATCAAGGTGCCGGGGCTGTTTTCCGAAAAAGCGCGTCCGTTCGAGGCAGCGTTGTACCTCGGGGCCGCGATCGCGATCACTGCATTTCCGATGCTCGCGCGGATCATTTACGAACGCGGCCTCACCGGCACGGCGCTGGGCGCGCTGGCGCTGGCCGCGGGCGCGATCGATGATGGGGCAGCGTGGTGCGTGCTCGCCATCGTGCTCGCGAGCTTTGGCGAAGGCGCGCGCGTGGCGGTACTGGCCATTGCGGGCGGAGTCGCCTACGCGCTGTTCATCGTTCTGTTCGGGCGCCGGCTGCTCGCGCCGCTGGGCCACATCGCCGAACGCGAGCAGCGCATCAGCCCCGCGCTGCTGGCCTTCGTCCTGATGCTGTTCGCGCTCGCCGCGTGGGCGATGGATGCGATCGGTCTCCACGCCGTCTTCGGCGGTTTTCTTCTGGGCACGGCGATGCCGCGCGGCTTTTTCGCAAAGGAATTGCAACGGCAGCTCGAACCCTTTGCCGTGGTTTTCCTGCTCCCGATGTTCTTCACATTCTCGGGCCTGAACACGCGGCTGGACATGGTGAACAGTCCGGAACTGCTGTTGATCGCCGTCGTCGTGCTGATCGGATCGATCGTCGGCAAGGGCGTGGCATGCTGGGCTGCCGCGCGGCTGCACGGCGAGGACAACCGGACCGCGCTCGCCGTCGGCACGCTGATGAACGCGCGCGGCCTGATGGAACTCATCATTCTGAATATCGGCTTGCAGCGCGGCTTCATCGGGCTGCCGCTGTTTTCGATCCTGGTCCTGATGGCGATCGTCACGACGCTGATGGCTTCGCCGCTGTTCGAATGGGTTTATGGAAAAAAGGCGCGCGCCAGCGGAGAGCTAGGCAGAATTTCGTCGTAGTGGCGTGGCGTTTGCGGATGCGATCGTGCCAGGAATTCCCCAATGGTGTGCGATAGAATTTCGCTATGGCGCATCCGCGAGACCTCCGTGGACTGCTCTTTCGCAACTGACGCAACTCGCGGGCAAGCGGAGCGGAACCTATTGGCTGTGGCTGACGCTCGAGACGCCTGCACGCAAAGTTGACACGGGCGCCCGTCGGGACGCCGTGTGTCGCATCAATTCTGGCCAGTTTCCCTCGAAGGTGTCCGATCTATGCGTCTTTCGCCACCGGAGGCTGGCCGGTTTCCTTCAGGCCCACCGGGTGGTCGCATCTGCGGCTGTACTTGCTGTGGCCGTTGTACTTGCTGTGGCCGTTGTACTTGCTGTGGCCGTTGTACTTGCTGTGGCCGTTGTACTTGCTGTGGCCGCTGTACCTGCGGCCGGTCGATGCGGGGCTGGCGGAACTGCGGCTCGACGGGGCGCGTCGGGCGAACTTGCTGCTGAACTGGACGTGGCTGACGAAATTGTGGTTCACCCCCGCGCGGCGGCGCGACAAAGCCTGGCCCGGCGCGGTACGTCCGGTTTTCCCACCGCGGGCGGTCGCGGTAGAAGGGACGGTTGCGATAGTAATTGTCCCAATACGACAGGACGGAGAACGTCACGATCGGCAGGCCGATGGCCGCGCCGTAACCGTAGATCGGGACCTGCCGGCTTTGATAGGCGTATTGCAGAGACTTGGCGAAGGCCCAGCCACGAATGTCCCCGTAGATGACGTCGCACCAGAGGTAGTCACTCACGCAGCCGGCAACGGTAACTGGTGTGCCCGCCGCGAGTTGCGCGACCAGCGGATAGTCCCGGGCTGGGCCTGCACGGAGGTTGACTGCCTTGGTCGTATAGGCCTCCTGCGCGAATACCGCCGCAGAACATAACAGGCCCGCTGCAATGAAAAAACCGGAAAAGCGCTTGCGCATCATATCGGTCTCCTTCAAAAAATCACACTGTACACACCGTTCGGTTTACACCATGTAGTTTAACGTCAATGCCCGCGGTTTCGCCGACATCTCTTTGCGCCGTCAGTGCGCAGTGCCGCCTTCCAATAACGCCGGACTCTTATCGGTTCAAGAGGGTTCCGTGACTTTCTTGAGCACTTCGGCGGATTGTCCGCCGCGTGTCTGCAGCGCGATGTCGGCCAGTGAAACAATGCCGACCAATTCGTCGTTGTCATCGACGACCACGAGGCGGCGCACCTGCTCTTCTTCCATCAATGTGCAGGCGTCTTCCACGGTTCCATCCGACGAACAGGAAAATACCTGCCCGGTCATCACGTCCTGCACCTTCGTTTTTTTCGCATCCAGGCCCGCAGCAACGCCACGGATGGTGATATCGCGGTCGGTGATGACGCCGATTACTTTCCCTTCTTCCGGTACCGGCAGCCAGCAGAGATCCCGGGCGAGCATTGTTTTAGCGGCGTCCAGCAGCGACGACTCCGGCCCGACAGTTTCGACGGGATTGGTGACAATTTCCTTGAGTTGCATGGCCGTTCCATTTACGTGGCATTGATCATCGAACCGCCTTGTGAGGTAATTCACCATACATGCGTTTAATGATGCCCCCTTGGCCATTTTTGGTCAGTGCGCTGGCGCACGGACCGACATCATTCGCCGGGTCGCACGAATACAAGCCGGCGTCCAACCCGGCAGAGGGATTGGCCGTCGAACTGGGTCGTCTCGCTGCCCGGGGTTTTCAATTCGTGAAGCTTGGTGATCGCAACCTGGCGCGGCTGCCCGGCTAGCTTTCTACGCATCAGCGCACTGCGGCAAGCACTACGGCTACCGCGGCGGTCAGACGTTTCGCATACGGCACATGCAGGAACTCGTTGGGCCCATGCGCGTTGGACTTCGGACCCAGGACGCCGGTGACCAGCATTTGCGCATGCGGAAACTTCACGCCCAGCATGCCCATGAAGGGAATCGTGCCGCCTTCGCCAAGATACGCAGCGGGCCGGCCGTAATAGGTCTGCGACGCCTGACCGAGCACGGCGGTCAACCACGGGGCGTTGGGCGGCGCGTTCCAGCCGGTCGCCGCCGAATCGTAGTGGAAACTGACATTCGCTGAATGCGGCGGATCGGATTCGAGCGTGGCTTTGAGCGTTGTCGCGGCCTGCGGGGCGTCGACCAGCGGCGGCAGGCGCAGCGACAGTTTGAGCGACGTATAGGGGCGCTGCACATTGCCTGCCGTCTCGATCGCGGGCAGGCCATCGGCGCCGATGACCGCCAGCGCTGCGCGCCACGTGCGATTGAGGATCAATTCGACCGGATCCTTGGTCGTCGGTTGCACGAAGGTATGCGGGCCCTCGCAGCATCCGGCCCAGGGAAAGCGCTGCCACATCGAATCGCCCAATATCGTAGCCGCCTGCTGGGCCTGCGTCACGCGTTCGGCCGGAATGTCGCAATTGAACGTTGCGGGCTTGACCATGCCGGTGCGCGAGTCGTCGATACGATCGAGCAATTGGCGCGCGACGCGGAACGAGGAGGGCACGACGCCACTGGCATCGCCTGAGTGCACGCCTTCGGTCAGCACTTGTACTTTCAGCGTGCCGTTGACCAGCCCTCGCAGCGATGTCGTCACCCACATCTGATCGTAATTGCCGCAACCCGAGTCGAGGGCGACGACCAATTGCACGTCACCCATCCGCGGCGACAGCGCATCGAGATATGCCGGCAGATCGTAGCTGCCCGATTCTTCGCAGGTCTCGATCAGCCCTATGCACCGCGGCCGCGCGATGCCCTGCGCGTCCAGCGCCATGATCGCCGACAATGCGGCGAACACTGCATAGCCATCGTCGGCGCCGCCGCGGCCGTACAGTTTGCCGTCTTCGTAGACGGGGGTCCACGGCCCGAACCCCTCGCGCCAGCCCGTCATCTCCGGTTGCTTGTCGAGATGGCCGTAGAGCAGNNCCGTCATCTCCGGTTGCTTGTCGAGGTGCCCGTACAACAGCACGGTGTGGTTGTCCTCGAGCCCGCCCGTTGCCGGAATGTCGAAAAACAGCACCGGCGTACGATCGCCCAGCCTGATCACTTCGAGCGTCAATCCCGGCACGTGCTGGCGCGTGACCCACGCCTCGGCCTGGCGCACTGCTGCATCGAGATAGCCATGCTTTGCCCATTCGGGATCGAAGTTGGGCGACTTGGCCGGAATGCGCACGTAGTCGATCAACTGCGGGACGATGTCGTCGTCCCATTGGCGGGACACGTTGTCCATCAGCGCTTCGTGATCGATGGCAGGGGCGGGGGGGAGCGGTTGGCGTGTGGTCATGAGCAAGTATCCAGACGAAAAAATGATAGTCTACCGCGCACCGTCCCGCCCTTTGGAGAATTTCGCCATGCGCTGCTCACCTTTTCTCACGCTGCTCGTTGCAGCACTTGTGATTCTTCCGCCCACGGCTTCAGCGCAGGCCCCGCATATCGGCGATCCGCCGGAAGCAAAAAACATGGCGCTGGTCGGCATCCACGATCTGCAGGCGCGCAGCGCCTATCAACCCTTGGTGCGCGAGCAGAACGGCCGCTGGATTGCCTATATCGGCCATCATGGCGGCACCGAAAAAGTCCCGAAACCGGTCAATGCCTTGACCGGGGTCGCCGAGTTCAACGGTACGTCCATCCTCGATGTCACCGACCCGCACGCGCCGCGGTTGCTCGCGCACATTCCCGGTGAAGCGGGCGAGGGGGAAAGCGGCGGCGCGCAGATGG
>PLYG01000480.1 GCA_003153335.1 Betaproteobacteria bacterium
CGCGGACGCGCTCGTCAAGGCGGCGGATGCCGCCATGTACAGCGCCAAGCAGGTCCGAAACACCTTTCGTTTTTGGGAGGCATGACGGGCGGACGCGGGTCGGCCGGCTCGGCCGACCCTATGCGCTGGACGGTGGCGAGACGGGCTGCAGTGTAAAAGCGCAGGGACCAGGCGGCGGCTGGACTGGAACTGGAGATCACCGAAAGCCTGATCGTTGGAGGACGTCAAGCACAGCATCGCCACCCTGCAGGCGATCCGCGCCATGGGCGTAAGCATCGCCATCGACGACTTCGGCACCGGCTTCTCCTCGCTCAGCTACCTGGCCAAACTGCCGGTGGACACGCTGAAGATCGACCGCTCGTTCGTGACCGACCTGACTGCTGCGCCGGAGGGACTGGCGCTGGTGTCCACCATCATTGGCCTGGCGCATTCGCTGAAGCTCAAGGTGGTGGCGCAGCGTGTTGAAACCGAGGAGCAATCGCACGTGCTCCGGTTGTTGAGCTGCGACGAAATGCAGGGTTTTTTATTCAGCAAACCGTTGCCGAGCGAGATCTTCGAAATAAGATACCTGACCCCGCCTCCCGCCGGGTGACGAACAATGATGAAGAGCAAGGATCGGTGGCCAAATCCACCCACGCCGGTACCCCGTGGCTGCGCTGTTTGCGCCGAGACTTCGGCGGGCGCATGGGCGGGAGCCGATGCGCGATGGCGCGAAGCGGATGCGGGATGGGCGGGACAGCGGCGGCAGGGGTGTCAAGGGCGATAAAGCCCGTGGCGCAGGCCGCTGGCGTGGTTCCGATTGGCACGGCGTAGCCCGGTGGGCAGCAACGGTTTCCGGGCGAAAATCACCTGAGGCTGGCATCATTCGGGGGACAACCCCGAAACCTGTTCCCGAAATTGTGCCCATGATCGAAGTCGGATTTTCCCGACCACGCAACGGCGCGGCTTCGCGCCGGTTCGGGAGCTTCTGTATTGAGGCGGGGGTCCAGTGCCAGGTTACGTAATGCTGCGACCATGCTCCGTACCGCGATGCCGGAGGCGCGCTGGGAGCGGGTGCGATAGAGTGCGGGTTCTTCCGGGAGGGTAGGGGTGTGGCGAGCAGTGCGCAACGCAGACGGTGAAAGCGATGTCGGCTTCCGGACTGACTGGCGGCGGGAGTTTGCCGTCCGGGCTTCTTCAATGATCTCACGCACCTGGGTTGGTCCATTGGGCGGGTTGTTGCTCGCCGTATGCGCCGGTTCGCTCTGCGCGTGGGCGCATACGCCGCTGCCCTGGATGATTGGTCCGTTGTTTGCGCTTGCCGGCGCGAGGCTCGCGGGCGTACCGGTGGCGGCACCCCCCGGGGCGCGCTACGTCGGGCAGTGGATCATCGGCTCGGCACTGGGACTCTACTTTACGCCGACGGTCGTGCGTCAGGTTGCGCTGTTTGCGCCATGGATGGTGTTGGCGGGCGTTTATGCGTTGGCGACCGGCGTGGTGTGCGGCTGGATGCTTGCGTGGCTGGCGCGCGTCGATCGGCGTACGGCGTTCTTTGCGAGCGTGCCGGGCGGGGCGACCGAAATGAGCATACTCGCAGAGCGCTTCGGTGCGCGAACGGACCTGGTGGTGGTCGCGCAGAGCTTGCGCATCGTGTTGGTTGTCAGCTTGATTCCGTTCTTGTACACATGGATCGATGTTCATGGCGCAGATCCCTATGTCCAGGGTGCGCGCGAGTTCTCGTGGTTGGGACTGGCGCAACTGATGGCGTTGACTGCGCTGGGCGGCGTAGCCCTGCACCGCTTCCGGTTTCCGAATGGCTGGGTAATTGGAGCACTATGCGTTTCACTGCCGCTGACCGCGCTGGAGATCAATTTTTCGACGCTCCCGGCGTGGCTCTCGAACGTGGGCCAACTGCTGATTGGATGCGCGCTGGGTTCGCGATTCGAGCGGGACTTCCTGTCGCGTGCGCCGCGCTTTCTTGTTGCCGTGACGGTCACTGTCGTGCTGGCCATGGCGCTGGCATCGCTTTTTGCATTGTTGCTGGCATGGGCGATGCCCGCGCATCCTGCAACGACCGTGCTGGCCATGGCGCCCGGCGGCATTGCCGAAATGTCCATTACGGCCAAGGTGCTGCAACTGGGGGTGCCGGTGGTCACGGCGTTTCACGTCATGCGCATGGTGCTCCTGGTGAGTACGACGGGGCTGTTGTACCGGTTGGCCACGACCTGGCGCGCAAAGCGTGCAAGGCGAATCAACGACAACGAGGGCCTGCGATGACCTGGAACGCGGAGCAGTACTTGCGCTTCGGCGGACACCGGCTGCGCCCGGTGCGCGATTTGATCGCGGCAATTGATTTGCCTGCGCCCAAACGGGTCGTTGATCTGGGGTGCGGACCCGGCAACGCGACCATCATGCTGCGCGAACGCTGGCCCGACTGTGAGTTGACCGGTCTCGACAACGACCCGGAAATGCTGGCCAAGGCGCGGAGTGACTATCCGGGTGAACAGTGGATCGAGGGCGACATCGCTGCGTGGGCAGGCAACAGGGCCGGAGACGGATTCGACCTGGTATTCACGAACGCAGCCCTGCAATGGCTTCCGAACCATGCGACCCTGTTTCCAAAGATGATGGGCGCGGTAACGCCCGGGGGCGTGCTAGCGTGCCAGATGCCGCGCAACTTCACGGCACCCTCGCATCGGCTGCTGCGCGAAACCATGAAAGACGCCCGTTGGCACGACAGGTTGGCCGCGTATGCTGAATGGGAGCCGGTGGCGGAGCCGTCGGCGTATTACGACTGGCTGCGGCCTCACGCGAGTTCGCTCGATGTCTGGGAAACCGAGTATCTTCAGGTGCTCCAGGGGGAGGATGCAGTACTGGAGTGGGTCAAGGGTACCGCACTGGTACCCGTGCGCAACACCCTGGATGCTTTCGACTATGCGGAATTCGCGACGCGATACGGGCAGAGGCTGCATGAGGCCTATCCGAGGCGCGCCGATGGGGCGACGCTGCTACCCTTTCGGCGTCTGTTCATGGTGGCGCGGGCCGGATAAAAGCGGTCAGACCGGTCAGACAACTTTGAAGGGGCGGCCAGCAGTGATAGAGTGCGCGCTTTCCCCAACGCGCACCGGCGGTGGGGAAAAGGGTCTTCCCCCGGTCCCATCGGCCGTTCCGCGCACCACACTCGTGCGAGACGCCGTGCCGCCAGCAATTCACTTGTAAACCAACCAAGGACTATTTCATGACTCAAAGCGAGAAGCCGGGTTTATCCGGCCTCGGGGAAAGCGTCCCCGGCTATGTCCGGCACCCCGGACTGATTGCGTGGGTGAGCGCTATCGTTGCATTGACCAAGCCGGCGCGTGTGGTGTGGTGCGACGGGTCTCAGGAAGAATATGACCGGTTGTGCGAGGAAATGGTCGCGGCTGGAACCTTGCAGCGGCTGAACTCGGCCAAGCGCCCCGACAGCTACCTGGCCTTGTCCGATCCGTCGGATGTCGCGCGGGTCGAGGACCGCACCTTTATTTGCAGCGCCCGCGAAGAAGACGCCGGACCGACCAACAACTGGGTCGCGCCGGCGGCGATGCGAGCGACGTTGAACAAACTGTTCGACGGCTGCATGAGTGAGCGCACACTCTACGTCATTCCCTTTTCCATGGGGCCTCTGGGCAGCCATATCGCGCATATCGGCGTGGAGTTGAGCGACTCTCCGTATGTCGTGGCGAGCATGCGCATCATGACCCGGATGGGCCGCGCGGTCTACGATGTGCTAGGCACCGACGGGACGTTTGTGCCTTGCGTGCATTCACTCGGAGCGCCGCTGGCCGCAGGACAAAAGGACGTGCCCTGGCCCTGCAACAAGGACCGCAAGTACATCGTCCACTACCCGGAAACGCGCGAAATCTGGAGCTTCGGCTCCGGGTACGGCGGTAACGCTCTTTTGGGGAAAAAGTGCTTTGCGCTGCGGATTGCCTCGGTGATGGGGCGCGATCAGGGCTGGCTTGCCGAGCACATGCTGATTCTGGGTGTTACCTCGCCTCGCGGCGAAAAGACCTACGTTGCTGCCGCGTTCCCATCCGCGTGCGGAAAGACCAACTTTTCGATGATGATTCCGCCGGCGGGTTTCGAGGGCTGGACGGTCACCACGATCGGCGACGATATTGCCTGGATCAAACCCCACGCCGACGGCAGGTTCTACGCCATCAACCCTGAGGCCGGGTACTTTGGCGTGGCGCCGGGCACGTCCTACGAGTCCAATCCGAACTGCATGGAGACGATCAAGGCCAGCACCATCTTCACCAACGTCGCGCGAACCGACGACGGGGACGTGTGGTGGGAGGGAATGACCAAGGAACCGCCGGCGCACTTGACCGACTGGCAAGGCAATTCATGGACGCCCGACTGTGGCCGCAACGCGGCACACCCGAATTCGCGATTCACTGTTGCGGCAACGCGGTGTCCATCGCTGGACCCGGAGTGGGACAATCCTAACGGCGTTCCGCTGTCGGCGTTGATTTTTGGCGCCCGCCGGGCGGACACCGTGCCGCTGGTCGTCGAAGCGCCGACATGGGAAGACGGGGTCTACAAGGCTGCGACTATGGGCTCCGAGACGACGGCAGCAATCGTGGGCGAAGTGGGTATTGTCCGCCGCGACCCGATGGCGATGTTGCCGTTTTGCGGATATCACATCGGCGACTACTTCCGCCATTGGCTCGCCATGGGGACGGCAGCTTCCTATGCCCCCAGGATCTTCAACGTAAATTGGTTCCGCAAGGACAAGAATGGCAAATTCGCCTGGCCAGGATTCGGCCAGAACATGCGCGTGCTCAAGTGGATCGTCGATCGCTGCCAGGGACAGGCGGGCGGGGTCGAGACGCCGCTTGGATTCGCGCCTCGCTACGTCGACCTGGACTGGCAAGGACTAGACTTCGGCGAACGACGTTTCGCCGGGATCATGCAAATCGATGGTTTCACGTGGAACAAGGAGCTCGCTTCCCACGATCAACTGCTCCAGAAAATCGGCGACAAGCTTCCCGAAGCCCTGAAGGCGCAACGGCGGAGTATTGGACAAAGACTGACTGCCTGATCGTCGCGACCCGGACCTTCGGCGCCGGATCAGCGTGTCATTCCCATCGGTGCGCTGGGCTTCCGTCCCGGCGCATTTTTTGTCCCCCGCATCCTTATGGAATGTCTCGCCGCCGGTCTGATCGTTTTTGCGGCGGGGTTCGTCTATGCCGCGGTCGGTGGCGGGGGGCTGATCCAGATTCTCGGGCTCCTAGCCCGCCGAGTTGCCGGCCCGGATCCTTGGGATCAACAAATTCTCATCCATCTGCGGCACCACAATTTCGATGTGGCGGTATGCGCGCTATGTCGCGTTGCGCTGGAATGTTTTGATTCCGGCCGGCAAGTTCGCCTACGATACGTTTCGCCCGGCATGGCGGTGGCTGAAAGGGGGTTTCACGTGAAACAATGCTTGCCAATTTTGTTGGGTGTCGTCTTGCTGGCCGGTTGACCGGGGCCCCGATCGACATGGACGTCTATCCCGCCGCGTACCACAGCTTTGATCGGCTGTGGCAGCCGATGCGGTTTCTCTGCCCAACGTGGGCACAGGCGGCAAGGGGCGCATGTCGGTACGAATCCCGAAGCGTGCGAAAAATCGTTGCGCCGCACTACCGAGTGGATGTTGTCGCAGCCACGGTAGTTGAAGGGATGCGGCCAACCCGATTGGGCAGGCACAGAGTGCAAGGGTTTTGGCGTACAATCGCGCCTCTTTCGGTCCCGAAAATCCGTCTCCTCCCGTGCTTTATCCCGAGCGATTCCAGGTCATTGTTGTCGGTGGCGGTCACGCCGGCACCGAGGCCGCGCTCGCCGCTGCCCGGCTGGGGGCGCGCACGCTACTGCTCACGCACAGCATCGAAACCCTGGGTCAGATGTCATGTAACCCATCCATTGGGGGGATCGGCAAGGGGCATTTGGTCAAGGAGGTTGACGCGTTGGGCGGCGCGATGGCGATCGCCACCGATGAAGCCGGGATTCAGTTCCGTATCCTGAATTCCAGCAAGGGTCCGGCCGTGCGGGCGACGCGTGCCCAAGCCGACCGGTTGCTTTACAAGCAGGCGATCCGGTCACGGCTGGAGTCGCAAGCGAATCTGACCCTGTTCCAGCAGGCGGTCGACGATCTGATCCTGGCTGGCGATCGGGTGACCGGGGTGGTGACCCAACTCGGGATCCGGTTCGAAGCCGACACCGTGGTGCTGACCACCGGAACATTTTTGTCCGGGCTGATCCACGTTGGACTCGAAAATTACACGGCAGGGCGGGCCGGCGATCCTGCGGCGGTCACGCTGGGCGCGCGGCTGCGTGAAATGCAGTTGCCGGTGGGGCGCCTGAAAACCGGCACGCCGCCGCGGCTTGACGGCAAGACTATCGACTTCGCGCAACTTGACGTGCAGCCCGGCGACGATCCGGCCCCGGTATTCTCATTCATGGGATCGCGGGCCATGCACCCGCGGCAGTTGCCCTGCTGGATCACGCATACCAACGAGCGCACGCACGAAATCATCCGCGGCGGACTCGACCGTTCGCCGATGTACACGGGCGTCATCGAAGGCGTCGGCCCGCGCTACTGTCCGTCGATCGAAGACAAGATCCATCGTTTCGCCGGCAAGAGCTCGCACCAGATCTTTCTCGAACCGGAAGGACTCACCACCAGCGAAATCTATCCCAACGGGATTTCGACCAGTCTTCCGTTCGATATCCAGATCGCCCTGGTCCGGACGATGAAGGGTTGCGAGCGTGCGCACATTCTGCGGCCGGGCTACGCGATCGAGTACGACTATTTCGACCCGCGCAACCTCAAGGATACGCTGGAAACCAAGTCGATCGCGGGGCTGTTCTTCGCCGGACAGATCAACGGGACCACCGGTTACGAGGAAGCCGCCGCGCAGGGCT
>PLYG01000428.1 GCA_003153335.1 Betaproteobacteria bacterium
CGATGTTGGCGAACGGCCCGCCGTGGATGAACGCCGGGTTGTTTTCCAGCGTCTGCACCAGGTTAGGTTGTAGCGCGTCCTTGAGCAGCACCGTCATCGCGCCATGCGCCTTGAGATCGCGCGCGCGCACCGGCTTCTGGTCGCGGGTATAGCCAACCACGATGTTTCCCAGGCGCTCCTTCAGATCCTTGAGTGAGGTAGCCAAACAGAAAATCGCCATCACTTCCGATGCCACGACGATGTCGAAACCGTCCTGTCGCGGAAAGCCGTTGCCCGGACCGCCCAGCGACACCACGATGTCGCGCAATGCCCGGTCATTCATGTCGACCACGCGCTTCCAGGCGATGCGACGCACGTCCAGCCCCAAGTCGTTGCCGTGGTGGATGTGATTGTCCAGCAATGCCGCGAGCAGGTTGTTGGCCAGCGCGATGGCGTTGAAGTCGCCGGTGAAGTGCAGATTGATGTCTTCCATCGGCACGACCTGCGCATAACCACCGCCGGCCGCGCCGCCCTTCATGCCGAATACCGGACCCAACGAGGGTTCACGCAGGCAGATGATCGCCTTCTTGCCGAGCTTGTTCAGCGCGTCGCCCAGACCGACCGTGGTCGTGGTCTTGCCTTCGCCCGCGGGAGTCGGGCTGATCGCGGTGACCAGGATCAGCTTGCCATCCGGCCTGTTCGCGAGACTTTCGGCATACGGCAGCGACACCTTGGCCTTGTAGTGGCCGTAGGGTACAAGATGTTCCTCGGGGATGCCCAGCGTGGCGGCGACTTCGTTGATGCGCTTGAGTTTGGCTTGTTGCGCAATTGCGATATCTGATGCCATCGACCAACCCTTTCGTGCTGTGCGGCTGCGAATGAAAAATGAGTGCGTCGACTATAGTGGTTCGCCGTGCGGGAAGCCTTGACCGCGATCAAGTTTTGCCGGCGGTAAACTCGTCTGGAATAGCAATATGCGGGCGGACGGCGTCCTGCACGATTTTACCTGCTGGACGCCACGGAGTAGCGCGTATGTTATCTTCTCGAAGCTGTCGGCGTATCCAGCCTGGGAATGGTCGTGCAGGCGCTACTCGGGAATGGTGAAAGGTTTCGCGGTTAGTTTTAGTACTGGAGTTCCGGCAACGGTCGAAACAGTCGGTTGACATCGCGAAAAGAAGCCCCCACAGTGATGCTGCGTTGTCGATTGACGCGAGTGATGGCGATCAGGGTGATGCCCTTAACTATATAGTATGAAGAGACCGTGTATGAAGTTGGGTGCGAGAGTTTCTATCAAGCTTGTAACGGGCTTGTCCTTAGCGCTGGCTTGCGTTAGCCAGGCATTTGCGGGTACTAGCGGTCCGCGCGACGCGACATCGGTTCCAGCGCTGGATGAATTCGGGCTAATCGGACTCGGCGTCGTGATCGGCGTCGCAGGTCTCATCACCTTGCTTCGCCGCAAGAAATAACAATTATCATTGCAAATTGAGCCGGCTCGGTCCGCGCAAGTGGATCGCCCCGGCTTTTCTTCATCTGCCTCTCATGATCGAAAGCAGCAAGCGCCGACAATTTCTTCGGTTCGTACTCGGCGCGAGCCTGGTGGCCAGCTCGGCGGCGCTGCTGAAGTCGATACTATGGCCGGCGGCGCTGGATGCCGACGAGATCGCAGCGTTAGAGCGCTTCGCCGACACGCTGCTGCCGGCCGACGAACTGCCGGCAGCGACCAGTCTCGGCGTTCCCCGTGCATTGGTGGAAACAGCCCTGACCGACCGCCCGTTGCGCCGCTTGTTGCACCGCGGATTGAGCTGGCTTGCAAGCACGTCACGCCGCAACTTTGGCCGACCCTTTACGGAATTAGGCGATTCCGAGCGCGGCCAAGTCCTCGCCATCGCGGCTGCGGCAGAGGAAGGGACGGTGGAGCGGATTTTTTTCGATCGAGCCCGCATGGAGCTATGCACGCTGTACTACGCGCAGCCGCAAACCTGGGTCGGTCTTCAGGCAAGATTTCCGCCGCAGCCCATGGGGTTTCTCGACTTCGCGTCCCCTCCTCGGGGCTGAAGGCGGGCTTTGAACTACGACGTCGTAATCGTCGGGTCGGGAGCGGGCGGTGGCGCTTGTGCCTGGGGTTTGGCCCGGCGCGGCGTGCGGGTGTTGGTGCTCGAAGCAGGACCGCGCTTCGAGCCTGCGCGCGATTTTCCTTTGGATCGCCCGCAATGGGAGCAAACCGGCTTTCCCGAGTTACCCGGAAGCCAATGGCAACATACTTACGGTGCCGCGCAAGAGCTCGATCCTGCGTGGGACCACCTGCATTCCTGGAACCATATTACCGGCCGTATCGTTCGGGATGGGCGGCGCCGATACAGCGGCTACCAGCATGTACGGGGTGTCGGCGGCGCCACCCTGCATTACACCGGTGAGGCGCACCGGCTGCACCCGGCCGCGATGCGCATGCGTTCGCGCTTCGGTGTCGCCGCGGACTGGCCCATCACCTACGAGCAACTGGAGCCCTATTACTGCGAGGCCGAACAAGTTATCGGTGCGGCCGGTCCCGCGCTCGATCCGGTACGACAACGCAGCCAACCCTATCCCTTGAAACCGCACGGGCCGAGTTATGCGAGCCAGCGCTTGGTCGCCGCCAGCCGCAAGCTCGGGCTCAACTGGGTCGCCAACTCCCTGGGGGTGCTTTCTGCCCCTTATGACGGGCGGCCAGGATGCAATTACTGCAACAACTGCAATCGCGGCTGTCCGCGCGGCGACAAGGCCAGCGTCGATGTCACGTTCCTGCGCAAAGCGGAAGCAAGCGGCGCCTGCACCATCCGCTCTGGCGCGCAGGTCGTGCGCATCGAGGCGGGCACGGCAGACCGCGTCACTCAGGTTGTCTATGCCGACGCCGAAGGCCGTATGCACGCGGTTCAGGGGCGCACCGTAGTCATCGCCGGCGGAGCGGTTGAAACGCCGCGTCTCTTACTCGCGTCGCGTAGCGCAGCAGCACCTGATGGGCTCGCCAACGAAAGTGGCCAGGTGGGCAGGCATTTCATGGAAACGATCTTCCACGCTGCGGCCGGATTGCACCCCGAACAGCTCGGTAGCTGGCGCGGGCTGCCAAGTGACCTCATTTGTTGGGACTACAACGATNNAGCCGAATCATGCCGCTCACGGCTTCGATGAATTTAGTCGGCCCGATTGCCTACGCCACGCGCGTAGTGAAAGGCTGGGGCCCAGGTTATCAACGCACGGTGAGAGAGGCCTTCGGACGCGCCATTGCACTGGGCGGAATCGCCGAATCGCTGCCCCATCCGCAGTCCTTTGTCGACCTTGATCCTTGGGCCAAGGATGCCTTTGGAATCCCGCTCGCGCGCATCCACGCTTTTGTCGACGAGATGGCATTGGCGCGCCAGGCATTCATGGCTGACCGCACACTGGAGATCTTTCGCGCGATGGGCGTGGATACTATCTTTGAACAACAGGGCAGCTACGATCAATTCAGCGCCAGCCACGTCTTCGGTACCTGTCGCATGGGTGATGACGCGCGGGAGTCGGTCGTGGACCGCGATTGTCGCAGTCACCGCTGGCGCAATCTGTTCGTCGTCGATGCCAGCGTATTTCCGAGTTCCGGCGGCGGCGAAGCGCCGTCGCTCACCATCGAAGCGCTGGCCTTACGTGCTGCAGGTCAGATTGCCGATCTGATGACGCGACGCGAGTTATAACCTGCGTCAGTGTCCTTGCGCCAACCAAAACGCATCCCGCATGAGTTCCATTCTGTTGGACGCAGTGCACTAGCCTGGATTTCCACGGCAAAAGTTAGCCTAACGGGAGCGGCTTGCGGGCCTCTAATTTCCGCACTTTATTCGATTCTTTTCGCCTGGCGTTCAACCGGCGGCCAGCAACTGCCCGCCTCCATAGCTCGTGACCGGAGCAAGCTTGCCGCCGGTAGTGATGCGCACGGCGCAATACTTGAATTCCGGGATTTTTCCGAATGGATCCAGCGCTGGATTGGTCAGCAGGTTCGCCGCCGNNCCGCCGCCTCGTAATAGCAGAACGGAATGAACACGGCGCCTTCAGGCGTGCCGTCATCGGCGCGGGCGTAGAGCGAAATGCCGCCGCGCCGCGACTCTACCGTGATCACGTCGCCAGGCTGCGCGCCCATCCGGGCAAGATCGAGCGGATGCAGCGAGGCAACGGGCACGGGCTCGATCGCGTCGAGCACGCTGGCCCGGCGTGTCATCGCGCCGGTGTGCCAGTGTTCCAGTTGCCGCCCGGTAATCAGCACCATCGGATACTCGGCGTCCGGCCGTTCGTTGGCGTGAATGATGTCGGCGGGAACAAATCTTGCGCGCCCCGTCGGTGTCGGGAAGCTGTCGACGAACACGACCGGCTGTCCGGGGTCGCCCTCTTGTGCGCAGGGATAGGTGACCGAGCTTTCGCGCTCCAGCCGCTCCCAGGTGATCCCGCCGATGCTGGCCATCGCATGGCGCATTTCGTCGAACACTTCCGCCACCCCGCTGTCGGCGCCTGCGTAATTCCAGTCTACGCCCAGACGCCGGGCGAGTTGCTGGATGATCCACAAATCCTGGCGCGCATCGCCCGGCAGGTCGAGCGCGCGGCGTCCGAGCTGCACCATCCGGTCGGTATTGGTAAAGGTTCCGGTTTTTTCCGGAAAGGCCGATGCCGGCAGCACCACGTCGGCCAGGTACGCCGTCTCGGTCAGGAAAATATCCTGGACCACCAGGCAGTCCAGGCTGGCCAGTGCTTCGCGCGCGTGATTCAGATCGGGGTCGGACAGCGCGGGGTTTTCACCCATCACATACATGCCGCGGACCTTGCGCGCGATCGCGGCATCCATCACTTCGACGACGGTGAGTCCAGGCTGGGGATCGAGCTTCATGCCCCACAGCTTTTCGAACCGCGCCTGCGTTTCCGGATTGTCGACCCGCTTGTAATCCGGGTACATCATCGGGATCAGCCCCGAGTCCGACGCGCCCTGCACATTGTTCTGGCCGCGCAACGGATGCAGACCCGTCCCGGGTCGCCCGACCTGGCCGGTCATCATCGCCAGCGCAATCAGGCAGCGGGCATTGTCGGTACCGTGGACGTGCTGTGAAATGCCCATCCCCCACAGGATCATCGAGGCCCTGGACGTTGCATACAGGCGCGCGACGGTCTTGATGGTCTCGGCGGGGATGCCGCACATCGGCGCCATCGCTTCCGCGCTGTAGCCCTCGACATTTTTTTTCAACTCGTCAAAGCCGATGGTACGGCTGGCGATGAAATCTTCATGCACCAGGCCTTCATGGACGATGGTGTGCATCATGGCGTTTAACAGCGCGACGTCGGTGTCGGCCTTGAACTGCAGATAGTGCGCGGCGTGCCGTGCGAGCTCCGACCGACGGGGGTCGATCAGGATCAGCTTGGTCCCGTTTTTTACCGCGTTCTTGATCCAGGTGGCCGCGACCGGATGATTGACGACCGGATTCGACCCGATCACCACGACGACCTCCGCGTGCACTACGTCATTGACCTGGTTCGACACCGCGCCCGAGCCTATGCCTTCGAGCAGCGCCGCGACGCTGGACGCGTGACAGAGGCGCGTGCAATGGTCGACGTTGTTGCTGCGAAATCCGGTGCGCACCAGCTTCTGGAACAGATAGGCTTCCTCGTTGCTGCCCTTGGCCGAGCCAAAACCGGCGAGCGCTTTGGGCCCGTTGGTATCGCGAATTTTCTGGAGCCCGCCAGCGGCCAGGTCGAGCGCTTCTTCCCACGTCGCCTCGCGGAAGATTTCATGCACATTGTCCGGATCGATGGTGAAGTCGGCGAATTTTCCGACGCCTTCGCGGCGAATCAGCGGGCGGGTCAATCGATGCTTGTGATGCACGTAATCGAAGCCGTAGCGGCCCTTGACGCACAGCCGGCCGTGATTGGCGGGACCGTCGCGGCCCT
>PLYG01000159.1 GCA_003153335.1 Betaproteobacteria bacterium
GCCGGGATCTGGTGGCCCCACCACAGTTGCCGCGAAATGCACCAGTCCTGGATATTGTTCAGCCAGTGGTCGTACGTCGACTTCCAGTTTTCCGGGACGAACGCTACACTGCCGTCGGCGACGACCTCCAGGCTGCGTTGCGCGATCGATTTGCCCGGCATGGTCGCATGGCCGGCAGGCGCGGGCTTGGTCATTGCCAGGAACCATTGATCGGTGAGCATGGGCTCGATCGCCTCGCCCGTGCGCCCGCAGCGCGGCACCACCATCTTGTGCGGCTTCTCCGCCGCCACCAGTCCCAGCGCCTTCAGATCGGCCAGCACCGCCTTGCGCGCCACGTAGCGGTCCATCCCGCGATACCTTTCGGGCGCGTTATCGTTGATCTTCGCCTCCAGCGTCAGCACGCCAATGATCTCGAGGCCGTGGCGCAGACCGATCTGATAGTCGTTGAAATCGTGGGCCGGCGTGATCTTGACGCAGCCGGTGCCGAAGGTCTTGTCGACGAATTCGTCGGCGATGATGGGCAGCTCGCGGCCGACCAGTGGCAGGATCGCCTTCCTGCCCACCAGGTGCGCGTAGCGCTCGTCATCTGGGTTGACGGCAACTGCGACGTCGCCCAGCATGGTCTCGGGCCGCGTCGTCGCTACCGTCAGCTGACCGGTGCCGTCGGCGAACGGATAATTGATCTCCCAGATCTTCCCTTGTTCTTCCTCGCTTTCGACTTCAAGTTCGGACACCGCGGTGCCCAGCGTCGGGTCCCAGTTGACCAGCCGCTTGCCCCGATAGATGAGCCCGTCTTCATGCAGCCGGACAAAGGTTTCGAGTACCGCGTCGGACAAGCCTTGGTCCATGGTGAAACGCTCGCGCGACCAGTCGCCGGAGGTTCCCAGCCGGCGCATCTGCCGGGTGATGATCGAGCCCGACTCTTCCTTCCATTGCCAGACGCGCTCGGCGAACTTTGCGCGCCCCAGGTCATGGCGCGACTGTCCGTTCAGCTTGAGCTGGTTTTCGACGACAATCTGGGTTGCTATGCCGGCGTGATCGGTGCCCACCTGCCAGAGCGTATTGAAGCCGCGCATCCGGTGATAGCGGATCAGGATGTCCATCAACGTGTGCTGGAACGCATGCCCCATGTGCAGCGTGCCGGTGACATTGGGTGGCGGCAACTGGATGCAATAGGGCGCGGCGCCCGGCTGCCACGACGGCTTGAAGGTGCCGCTCTGTTCCCATCGCGGATACCACTTTGACTCGATTGCGCGCGGCTCAAAACCCTTGGCGAGTTCCATGACTTCTACAATGCTGACTAAAGCATGGAATTATAGCCGACGCGATTCGCGCCACTCTGTGGAAACGGAGTTACTTGCTTGAATCGGGGCGAACGCCCAGCTGCTTTTCGATCGCCTCGGCGACGTACTGCCGGATCAGCGCACCGAGGTTGGCGTGCAATGTTGCCAGCAACTCGCGGCTCGCACGCTCGAGGATGGGTGACAGATGCGTAGTGAGATGCTCCTGCAATGCACGCTCGGTATACAGGTCGAGATTCTGGAGGACCTGGTAGTAGACGGTCTCCGCGATTTCCGCGGCGCTAGTGGCGGCCGCCGCAGGAACCGGCGGCGGGCCAGGCGGGGCCGGCGCAATCAACTCGGCGTCCCAATCCTCGGCGTCGGCCAACTGTACCTGCATCGCAGTCACCGAAAAGATAGACTCGGTCTGGCGCTTCGAGGGGGCGGGGCCCTGACTGGTGATCTGGGGCATTTGCGATATCGGGAAAATCGTGCTGTCCTGCAGCGCCGCGGTGGCCGAAAACCGGGCACGCGGATCGCTCTGGCCGGGCGCGCTGGAAGCCGGTTCCGGAATTGTGGTCACCGCATTGGTCAGGACGGGAATTTCGTCGCGGTGCTGGCGATGCGAGACACCGGAACCGCCCGGCACCGCAATGTCGGTCAACAGCGGGACCGCCTCGTCGGAGTCCGACGCACCCACTTTCCGGTTACTGCGCATCAGCGTATCGGCTTGTTGCAGTAAATCGCGGGCAGATGGCATCGGATCCTCGGGTGCGACTCGGTCGGGCCGCCTTGACCTAACATGTTGAAAAACTACTGCGGAGGCCGTCTGCGGCCATCGCTGCCAAATTTGGCGGTGCTCGAAATCCGCACGTACGCCCTTGTACGCTACGGTTTCTGAGCGCCTCAATTGCCAATCCGAGGCCTTGCAGCCGACCTTTCTCGCGACGTTTTTCAACAGCCTGCTAAGGCGCCCGATGTGGGAGTTTACCCTGCAGCCAGATTGTGGGCACGCAAAGTGTAACCTTGCTGCTTGTAATATTGCCATTTCACCCGCCCGGCGGCCACGTCCGCCGCGTCGGCGCTGACAATTTCCGCCAGCCTGGCAAAGCGCCGGAAAAATCCCGGCTGCTCGGTGTGCAGATTGATCAGGAGTTCCGCGGGTCCGCTGTGCTCCGGCGCCTCGTCGACGATCACCGGCGTTTCCTCGGCCACCCGGCTGGCAAGGCGGCAGTGCGGAATGAACCCGATGGCGGGCGAGGTCCACAACAACTGATCCAGGCGCGCAGTCGTTGCCGCGTCACTCGTCAGCACCCGCACCCGCATGCCCATCCTGTAGGCCTTCACGCACAAACGCGCGGCAACCTGCAGCCGATCAGCCGCGTGAGTGTAAAAATCGATTTCGGTCACCGGTCGCGAGTCACAGTCAGGTCAGGCGGCATCCGGCGCCTGGGCAACGAGGTAATGCACCAGCAGTGCGACGGGACGCCCGGTCGCGCCTTTTTCCTTGCCGCTTTTCCAGGCTACGCCGGCGATGTCGAGATGGGCCCAGTTGAATTTTTTCGCAAACTTGGACAGGAAACACGCAGCGGTGATCGCGCCGCCCGGCCGGCCGCCGATGTTGGCGAAGTCGGCGAAGTTGCTGACCAACTGTTCCTGATAATCGTCCAGCAACGGCATATGCCAGGCTCGGTCGTAGGAGTTCTCGCCGGCGGAAAGCAGTTCGCGCGCCAGGCCGTCGCTGTTGCTGAACAAGCCGGCAACGACATGACCCAGCGCAACGACGCAGGCCCCGGTGAGCGTCGCAATGTCGACCACCGTGGCTGGCTCGAAGCGCTCGGCGTAGGTCAGCGCGTCGCAAAGTACCAGCCGGCCTTCGGCGTCGGTATTGAGAATCTC
>PLYG01000008.1 GCA_003153335.1 Betaproteobacteria bacterium
TGATTCGAACACTCGACGAATTAAGAGTCCGCTGGTTGGATAGCTGAAATGACCACGCGGAAGGTACTTAAAGAAGACCTCGCGAAGACACCTATTTTGCGTGCGTTCGGCATTCAAAGGGGGCGGTGGTGGGCCGTGAAAGATNNCTCTACCAACTGAGCTAACGACCCGCCGGGGTACTGCGACTTGCGATTCTCCGGCTGGCGCCGGTATTGTCCCTCTCCGGGACGGGCGAATTATAGGTCATTTACCCTTCAGTGTCTCGCCGGGGAATCCGGCGCAAGGATCCCCGCGTTCCGCAGCGGACGTGAACCATACGTAATCGAAGGGCAGCGCCGTCGCTGACGGACGAGTGTAGTCGGTAGCAGTGAGAATGCCGGCATCGACCTCGATGAACCCGGCGCTGAGCAGCGGCGCGACCAGCGGCCATGGCCAACCTTTGCGATCGAATTCGCCGGCAGTCGCGAGCGCATCCGCGGACACATCTGGGCGCGTGAGCGCCGCATCGATCGTCGGCTGAAATTCGCGGTCGAACTGTTCCATTGCCAACGCCGGCCGCCGGCCCCGCGCTATCAGTGCGCGCAGCAAGTCTGCCTGCAGCCGATGATGCTCCGGGTTATCGTGGACTTCGCCCAGAAGAATGAACTGCGCCGCGGCCAGTTCGCGCAGCAGCGTGTCCTGCGAGACCACTGCGGTGCTTTGCACGTCCCAGATTTTTCCCTGGAGCGGATGCGCCACCTGCTGCTGTGGACTTTCAGGCGCGATCGTGCAAGCGATGAGTTGGGACAACGCCAGCGTCGCCGCGATTGCGATCGCGGGCAATTGACGCTTGCGAAGGGATACTTCTGCATAGACAGGCAGGATGCGAGCCGCGCGAGTCACGGTTTCTACATCGTAAGTCTCTTCGTTTGGGCAGTGAGGCCTTCAAAGATCCGATCTGCTACTTCAGCCGGGAAGTCCTCCGGGAGTTGTGATCCCACCGACTCGATGACGGCCGGAGTCTTGTCGACAAATTCCTGGATCACGGGTTCAAAGTCGGGCCCGAGTGCATTCGATTTGGCGACTTCGTTCCAATGTCGGCGCTGGATTTCCGCAAGTCGATAGTGGATGTTCGCCGTGTGCAGCGCCATGGCCAGCTTCACTTTTTGCCGCTGGAATTCGCGTGGACCCTTGCCTATCACTGGCCACGCGGACATTACATCATAGAGAGGAGTCGACCAGTAATGATCCTTTGGGCCAATGAAGATACTGAAATTCTTGGCGTGACCATCGGGGGCGGCGAGCATCCAGAACAAGAGCTGAGCTGCCATAAAATTCCTCCGATCCGGCTCCGCATTGTCGCTTCCGCGCAAGGTGTCGAGAATTGTCGCAATCGATGGTCCTCCGTCTGTTTCGTACTTGCGTCCAGGTGGAATGCCCTTCGCTTGGCAGAAGTCTTCCTGGGGCAGGCGAGCCCACCAGCCATCCTGGAGACGGCGATCGAATCGGGTAACGACAAGTGTCTTGTGGCGGCCGAATGTCTGGATGGTGCTGTCCGCAACGGAAAGGCCATAGGCGCGGACCAGCCGGGAGCAAATCCATTCATTCTCGACCGAGGTTGAGAAGTCGGCGCGCATGCCTCCCACTTCGCCGAGCGGCAGCTTGAGGATGTGTGTCGTAGGGGCCGCCCCACGCGGGCGGCACCATTTATTATCGTGCCAGAGCAGTGCTGTCTTCTCCTGTGCGCCGGCAATGGATATGCGTAATTCGTCCTCCGCTCGCAGGCCGACATTCCTGCTGCTCAGCGTGTCATCGAGGATGCGTTCAACGCCCCGTCGCGTCAGTGGCTCGGCATCGATGCGCCGGACGTCGGGTACAGGGCTATCGGCGGGCAGGAGTTGAACGGCGCCTGCGCAATCGCGGCCAATTTTTTCGAGCAGTTGGAATGCCTGGGTCGAATCGGCGCCGAACTTTGCGGCCACTCGCTGGCGAATGCCCGGGCTATCGGGGAGCAGGTTGTCGAAATACGATTCCACCACAGGCCCGGTAAAGGGTGAAGTTCCGCGCGAGATTGGCAGCGAAAGGGATAGTGATCGGCTCCTGGGCTGGTCGATCCAGGCGCTGTCATAGGAAAATGAATGACCGCTGGTCGGAGCAAACTCCCATCGACCAACCAGCTCGCCATTCATCCAGACGTTGAGCGACTTCCTGTTCGAGGGTCGTCCAGCCATCACCATGACTCGTCAGGTTTTGTTGCCGGATTTCCTGTTCGGGAACCTGTTGCGGGTGCCGGCGCAGAGAGCGGGTTGCGAGGCTCGATGCGAAGTTCCGTCTCCAATGCCATCAGTACGGTGAGAAGTTGATCGATGGAGATCCGCTCCGGGTGATTCTCGATCACCGAGATACGTTCTTGAGAAAGGCCGATCTTCCTGCCCAGCTCCACCTGGGACAAGCCCCTGGCCTTTCGCAAGCGCCGCAGGATGTGTCCCAACTGGCCGGTTGTTCGAATAGTATCGGTCATAATCATATTCTCAATTGAGCATATAACTATACTATTCTTGATTGGGCATATTGTCAATATATTTCGTATTACGAATACTTTGCGATTATTCTCAACAGACTGTCTGTGGCACAGAAGCATTGATACCAAAGCAACAACGACGCGTACCGGGCCTTTCGCCAGATGCTGGAAAACGGCCATCCTCCGCACGACTGGGATCAACTGCTGGCTGAGGCACGCACCGCAGATCATGGACAGCAGCAAGTTACTGCCGGGATTGCGGCAAATTAGAAACGCCCGGGAATGCGGGCGATGCCGAAGACGAAGGAAGCAGTAGATCTATACGAAATCAAAAGACGAACCTTGTCTTCCGTCAGTCTTCCCCCGGTAGCGCACCGTCGACCTCCTCCTGCCGGACAACCTCCCGCACCAGCGAAAACTCCACCCGCTCTTGCTCGAACCGGAC
>PLYG01000508.1 GCA_003153335.1 Betaproteobacteria bacterium
GGCACCATGGGCTATGGCCTGCCGGCCGCGGTCGGCGTGCAGCGCGCGCATCCGGACTCGCTGGTCATCGACATCGCCGGCGAGGCCTCGGTGCTGATGAACATGCAGGAAATGTCGACGGCCGTGCAGCATCGGCTGCCGATCAAGGTATTCATCATCAACAACAAGTATATGGGCATGGTGCGGCAATGGCAGGAATTGCTGCATGGCGGCCGCTATTCCGAGAGCTGCATGGATGCGCTGCCGGATTTCGTGAAGCTCGCCGAGGCCTACGGCCACGTGGGGCTGAAAATCGAAAAGCCGGGCGATGTCGAAGGCGCGCTACGCGAGGCTTTCAAGCAGAAAGAGCATCTGGTGTTTCTGGATTTCATCACCGACCAGCAGGAGAATGTGTTTCCGATGATTCCCGGCGGTAAGGGGCTGACCGAAATGATTCTGGCGGAGGAGCTATGAGACATATCTTGTCCATCCTCCTCGAGAATGAGCCGGGGGCGCTGTCCCGTGTCTCGGGCCTGTTTTCGGCGCGGGGCTACAACATTGAGTCGCTGACGGTCGCGCCCACCGAGGATCTCACCATGTCCCGGATGACGATCGTCACCACCGGGTCCGACGATGTCATCGAGCAGATCACCAAGCAGTTGAACAAGCTGATCGAAGTGGTGAAAGTGGTCGATCTGATCGAAGGCAATCACATCGAGCGCGAATTGATGCTGGTCAAGGTCCGGGCCTCAGGCAAGGAGCGCGAGGAGATGAAGCGGCTGGCCGATATTTTCCGCGGCCGCATACTCGACGTGACCGACAAGAGTTACACCGTCGAACTGACCGGCACCGGCGACAAGCTCGATGCGTTCATCCATGCGATTGAGCCCGGCGCGATTCTGGAAACGGTTCGCACCGGCGCGTCGGGCATCGGCCGCGGCGAACGCATTCTGAAAATATAGTCTTGTCCGGAGGAGTTTCCTCGTTTGTCATCCTGAGACGCGCAGCGACGGAGGAGCAGCCGGTACATCGCAACGGCCTGGTCTTTCGCATCGCTCCGGATGGCAACCGTTTACTGTCTGCGCCCACTGAGGAAAGAGTAGGAACATGAAAGTCTATTATGAAAAAGACGCCGACCTGTCGCTGATCAAAGGCAAGAAGGTCTGCATAGTTGGCTACGGAAGCCAGGGTCACGCCCATGCGCTGAACCTGCACGATTCGGGAGTCAAGGTCACCGTTGGAGTGCGCAAGGGCGGCCCCTCGTGGGACAAGGTCAAGAAAGCCGGTCTGAAGGTGGCCGAGATCCCCGATGCCATCAAGGGCGCGGATTTTGTGATGATGCTCATGCCCGACGAGCATATCGCCGCGACCTACAAATCCGAAGTCGAGCCGAACATCAAACAAGGCGCGACACTGGGGTTTGCGCACGGCTTCAATATTCACTATCACCAGGTCACGCCGCGTGCCGACCTTGACGTGGTGATGATCGCCCCCAAGGCGCCTGGCCACACCGTGCGTTCGACGTACGCCCAGGGCGGCGGTGTGCCGATGCTGATTGCCGTGCACCAGGATGCGTCAAAGAAGGCGCGCGACATGGCGCTGTCGTACGCTGCTGCGATCGGCGGCGCCCGGGCAGGGGTCATCGAGACCACGTTCCGTGAGGAAACGGAAACAGACTTGTTCGGCGAGCAAGTCGTGTTGTGCGGTGGAACGGTTGAATTGATCAAGGCAGGATTCGAGACGCTGACCGAAGCCGGGTATGCGCCGGAAATGGCTTATTTCGAGTGCCTGCACGAACTCAAGCTNNAAGCTGATCGTCGACCTGATTTACGAAGGCGGTCTGGCCAACATGCATTACTCGATTTCCAACAATGCGGAGTACGGCGACATCACGCGCGGGCCCCGGATCGTCACGGACCAGACCAAGGCCGAGATGCGCAAGATTCTCCAGGAGATCCAGAGTGGCCAATACGCCAAGGAGTTCATTCTCGAGAATCGCGCTGGCGCGCCCATGCTGCAGTCGCAGCGCCGCAATCTGGCTGCCCACCCCATCGAAGTCGTCGGCGAACGGCTGCGTGCGATGATGCCCTGGATCAAGAAAAACAGGCTGGTCGATCAGTCGCGCAACTGACGTTTATTGGGATCCGGCCTCGCGGCGCGCCAGTGCCCCGCGGCCGGTCGTCGTTGTTTTCCGGCTGCAAGAGAGGAATCCATGCAACGGATTGGCGTGCTGGTTTTGGCAATTCTGATCTGCGGGTGCGGCAAATCGAAAGATCCACCGCCCGATATTCTCAAGCCGTGGCGGCCGGCGCTCGAAAAGGCGCATGATGTCGAGAAACAGATGGATCGCCGGATAGAAGATCTCAAGCGCCAGGAAGATAATGCGATGAAAGACGACGCCAAATAGGCGCACGGTGCGCGGTATACTTTCCGATTGACCGATGAATCCAGAGCAATGAGTTATCCGCATCCCGTTATCGCCCGCGAAGGCTGGCCTTTTCTATCGATCAGCGTCGCTGCCGCGGCGGCGGTCGCATGGTTCAGCCCCGCATGGTCCGTTCCGCTCTGGCTGATTGCCGTATTCATTCTTCAGTTCTTCCGCGATCCGCCGCGGAAAATTCCGGATCTGGCAGGAGCCGTGCTATCGCCTGCAGACGGACGTATCGTTGTGATAGGGCGGGTCCGCGATCCGTATCTCGAGCGCGATGCGCTCAAGATCAGCGTGTTCATGAATGTATTCAACGTGCACTCCAATCGCATTCCGGTCGATGGCCGGGTCGAGGCAGCCTGGTACCACGCAGGGAGTTTCCTGAATGCGGCACTGGACAAGGCTTCGCTGGAGAACGAGCGCAATGCGCTTCATTTGCGGACCAGTGGGGGGGGCGACGTGACGTGCGTGCAGATTGCAGGGCTGATCGCGCGTCGCATCTTGTGCTACGTGAAGCCGGGGGATGTGGTGCAGCGCGGCCAGCGCTATGGCTTTATCCGTTTTGGCTCCCGCGTCGACGTATACTTGCCCGTGGAATCGATTCCGAAAGTCGCGGTGGGCGGCAAGGTTTTTGCGACCGAAACGGTGCTGGCGGTCTTGCCGTGATCGCAGGCTTCGTGTCGTGGCGCCACTGCCCAAACAAGGGTGCCCGATCACGCGGGAGCGGCAATAGTGAGTGATTTCCAGCAGGAGCGGGCCGCACTCAAGGCGCGCATCCGCCGCCGCGGCATCTATCTGTTGCCCAACCTGTTCACGACGGCGGCCCTGTTCGCGGGCTTTTATTCCATCGTGCAGGCGATGAACCAGCGCTTTGAAGAAGCCGCGATCGCGATTTTTGTCGCGATGGTTCTCGATGGCCTCGATGGCCGCGTCGCGCGAATGACCAAGACCCAGAGTGCCTTTGGCGCCGAATACGACAGCCTCTCCGACATGGTCAGCTTCGGGGCGGCGCCTGCGCTCGTGATGTACGAATGGGCGTTGCGGCCGATGGATAAACTCGGCTGGGTTGCCGCATTTGTCTATGTTGCGGGCGCAGCGCTACGCCTGGCCCGGTTCAACACCAATCTCGATGTGGTCGACAAGCGGTTCTTCCAGGGCCTGCCCAGCCCCGCGGCGGCGGCGCTGGTTGCCGGGTTCGTCTGGGTGAGCCAGGTATTCGCCCTGACCACGGTGGCGGAGCGCTGGGTCGGACTGGTCATTACGCTCTATGCCGGGTTGACTATGGTGACCAATGCGCCGTTCTACAGCTTCAAGACCATCAACTTGAAGCGCAGCATCCCGTTCGTCGTCCTGTTGCTGTTCGTCCTTGGATTCGCGTTGCTGTCGATACACCCGCCGCTGGTGCTCTTCATCTGCTTTGTCGCTTACGGTATTTCCGGATACGCGTACGGGGCATGGCGCTGGCTGCGCCGAAGGCGGAATCCGGTCTGAGGGCCGTCCGGTCGTGTGCAGAGGACGGCCGGAGTGGCCCCCGAACGTGCGCAAATCGGATCGGAACGCTCTCCGCAACGTTGTTTGCATCGGGGTTTTTGAGCTTGCGTTGCGGCGAAAAAGTTCGTATAGTACCGTCATGACAAAGGTTTCTCTTCCTGGTGTCAAGTTGATTCTCCGGTCCGGCGCCCTGCTGGGCCTGCTGCTGCTGCGCCCCGCGCGCACATAATCCCACTCCCACAATTCGTGCAGTTCAGTTCAAGCCAACTTCGGTTTGAGATCCGATGTCGATTGATCGCTTCAAGGAGCGTGCCATGCCCATGTTGACCCAACCCTCGAAAAAATACCGGCGTTCGCAACCGGTCGGGCTCACCGACCGCACGTGGCCCGATCGCATGGTCGAGCAGCCGCCCATCTGGTGCAGCGTGGATCTGCGCGACGGCAACCAGGCGTTGATCGAACCGATGAACCAGGAGCGCAAACGCCGGATGTTTGATTTGCTCGTGAAGATCGGTTTCAAGGAAGTCGAGACAGGGTTTCCGTCGGCGTCGCAAACCGATTTCGATTTTATCCGTCACCTGATCGCCGATCGCGTCATTCCGGACGACGTGACCATCCAGGTCCTGACGCAGGCGCGCGAACATCTGATCGAGCGGACGTTCGAATCCCTTGCCGGCGTGAAGAGGGCGATCGTTCATGTCTACAATGCGACGGCGCCGATCATGCGCCGTGTCGTGTTCGGCATGAGCCGTGACGAGGTGCTCGATCTTGCCGTCACGCACTGCAGGATGATCAGGAAGCTTGCCGCGGTGCACCCGGAAACCGACTGGATCTTCCAGTATTCGCCGGAAATGTTCTCGGGGACCGAAATCGATTTCTCCAAGCAGATCGTCGACGCGGTTGTCGACGAGTTCGGCGCCACGCCGCAGAACAAGGTCATCATCAATCTGCCTTCGACGGTGGAATGCTCGACCCCCAACATTTTTGCCGACCAGATCGAGTGGATGCATCGCAACCTGGCCAGACGCGATGCAATTGTGCTTTCCGTGCATCCGCACAACGATCGCGGCACCGGCACGGCCGCTGCCGAGTTCGCGATGATGGCGGGCATCGATCGCGTCGAGGGTTGCCTGTTCGGCAACGGGGAACGCACGGGGAATGTGGACATCGTCAATCTGGCGATCAACATGTATGCGCAAGGCGTGCACCCAGGACTCGATTTTTCCGACATCGACGAGATTCGCCGCGGCGTGGAATACTGCAACCAGCTCCCGGTGCACTGCCGGCACCCCTACGTCGGCGATCTGGTTTATACGTCATTCTCCGGTTCGCATCAGGATGCGATCAAGAAGGCGTTCTCGGCGCGCAAGGAGGACGACGTCTGGGATATGCCCTACTTGCCGATCGATCCGATGGACCTCGGGCGCAGCTACGAAGCGGTGATCCGCGTCAACAGCCAGTCCGGAAAGGGCGGCGTGGCGTATCTTCTGCAACACGAATACGGCGTCGATTTGCCGCGGCGCATGCAGATTGAATTCAGCGCTGTCGTGCAGAAGGTGACCGACGAAACCGGGCGTGAATTGTCCGCGAGCGATCTGTGGCAAATCTTTTCAGAAGAGTATCTGGGGCCGCAGGCGCCGCTCGCGCTGCTCGGGCACGAGTCGAGTCACAGGAGTGCGCAGGGCGACACCGGAGAAATCAATCAACTCCGCGCAACAATGCGGGTTAACGGACAGGAGCATGTGTTGCAAGGCGATGGCAGCGGTCCCATTGACGCGTTCGTGGCCGCATTGTCCGAGGATCTCGGACGCTCGATCGAGATCATGGATTACCATGAACACGCGATCGGGTCCGGGGCTGATGCGAGGGCAGCTTCGTACGTCGAACTCCGCGTAGACAAGGGGCGGCCGGTGCATGGCGCCGGGATGAGTCCTGACATCGTGACCGCGTCGCTAAAGGCCATTGTCAGCGCGCTTAACCGAATCGCCAGGGAATCCGGTCTGGCGGTGAAAAAAGCGGCATAGCAGCAGCAGTACCGCTAAGGACGGCCGGGCGCGCCGGCAGGACACCGGCGCGCTCGATTGCACCCACGTAGACACCCAGCAGAAAAAACGCCACCAGCACAACGCCATTGAGCGCGAAGAGCCAATGCGCGGCTTCAGTGCGCGAAAGGCCATTGACGTTGACCCACCACAGGGCGATCCAGAGTCCCTGCAAGGCCATGAACCCGCCATGCACAAAAAAGGATGCGGGCGTAAGCCGCCAGTAAGCGAGACTGCCGAAAATCTTCCCGAATGCCGCGTACTGCGCGCCCTTTGTCGTCACGCAAACCATGGTCCATCGTGGGTGCTATTCTTTTGCGATTGTGTTGCACTGCAATAACGTTTAGGTATAATACATTCAAAGGCTTACCCAGTTTGGCTGGCTCCAGATCCGGAGCATCGGGCACAACCGGACCAATGATTCGGTACATCTCGCCAAACGCCACGAAACGATTTACCACATCGTGGAAATCATTTCCATTTATTCACTACATGGTTGAGGAACGCGATATGGACACGTCCACCTTCGGGCCAGGCATCGAGATTCTTGGTCCCATCACCGCAGACTATTCTGAAATACTGACGCCTGAAGCGGTCGCTTTTGTGGCCAGGCTGCAGCGTGAGTTTGGCGCGCGCCGCAATGCGCTGCTGGCACGCCGCGCCGAACGGCAGAAGCAGCTCGATTCGGGTATCATGCCCGACTTTCTCGCTGAGACCGAAGGCATTCGCGCCGACAACACCTGGAGCGTGAAACCCTGTCCGGCCGATCTGCAGGATCGGCGCGTGGAAATCACCGGCCCGGTCGACCGTAAAATGGTGATCAACGCCCTCAATTGCGGGGCGAGCACCTTCATGGCGGACTTCGAAGATTCGAATACACCGACCTGGAGCAACCAGATCGAGGGGCAGATCAATCTGCGCGATGCGATTCGGCGTACCATCAGTTTTGCCAACGAAGCAGGCAAGAAATACCTGCTTGACGACAAGGTGGCTACCCTGATCGTGCGGCCGCGTGGCTGGCATCTCCCCGAAAAGCACATGCGGGTCGACGGGCAACCCGTTTCAGGCGCCATTTTTGATTTCGCGCTCTACTTTTTCCACAACGCAGCGGAGCTGCTGGCAAGAGGATCGGGGCCGTACTTCTACTTGCCGAAAATGGAATCGCATCTGGAAGCGCGGTTGTGGAACGACATTTTTGTCATGGCGCAAAGCGATCGCGGCATTCCGCAGGGCACAATCAAGGCGACGTGCCTGATCGAGACCCTGCTCGCAGCGTTTGAAATGGAGGAAATCCTGTACGAGTTGCGCGAGCACAGCGCAGGCCTCAACGCTGGGCGCTGGGACTACATCTTTTCCGCGATCAAGAAGCTGCGGGTCCACAAGGAATTCTGCCTGGCGGATCGCCAGCACATCACGATGACTGCGCCGTTCATGCGCCCGTACTGCCTGCTGCTGGTGAAGACCTGCCACAAGCGCGGTGCGTTTGCGATGGGCGGCATGGCCGCGCAGATTCCGATCAAGAACGATCCAGTGGCCAATGACGCAGCGATGGCGCGGGTGAAGGCAGACAAGCAGCGCGAGGCCACCGACGGCTACGACGGGACATGGGTCGCACACCCCGGGCTGGTCGAGATCGCCAGGGCGGAATTCGACGCAGTGATGAAAACGCCGAACCAGATCGCGCGCAGACGGGACGATGTCAGCGTCGCGGCCGGCGATTTGCTCAATTTCGGCCCCGAAGGCCCGATTACCGAAGCCGGGTTGCGGATGAACATCAATGTCGGCATTCAGTACATCGGGTCGTGGCTGGGCGGCAACGGTTGCGTGCCCATTTTCAATTTGATGGAAGATGCGGCGACCGCGGAGATTTCGCGTTCGCAGATCTGGCAGTGGATCCGCTCGCCCAAGGGCGTGCTCGACGACGGGCGCAAGG
>PLYG01000017.1 GCA_003153335.1 Betaproteobacteria bacterium
AACTGCAGCCCGGCGATGCACTCCGGGTCGTCGATCAGTTCCTCCTCGGTCATGTCGCGCCGGGCGAAAAGTTCCCACCAAGCCGGCTTTGCCGCACGGCGGTGAAAGTCGAGCAACTGCAGCATCAGCACCCGTAGCCGATGTTCGCCGTTCCACTCGTCCGGGTTGGCCGGTACACCCGCCAGCAACTTCGTTTCGTAGTCGGCAAGACGTTCTTCGTGCTCGCGGATCTTGTCGCTTTTCTGCGGCTTCAGCTCCGCAGTCGGCAAGTGGCCCGCCCAAGCAGCGGCCTGCGGCTTGAGCCCGAGTAGCCATCGATGGAGCAGGTGCGTGGAGACGCAGTCGTCCTTGTTGTAATCGCCGATCTTGCGCAGCAGATCGTCGTCGCGGGTCTGCCGCCATTTCTCGTAATAGACGATGCTGGCTCCGGCGCTGGTGACATCGCCTTCGCGCTTTTCCATGTAGAAGGTTTCCAGATTCTTGATGGAATAGCTCGGTTCGGAAACGCGGATCGCTTCCCGCACGACCTGGTAGAGATCGACGAATTTCCCTTGCCGCAGGAGTTGATCAATCTCGGCCTCGCGGATGCCGTGCAGCGACATCAGCCGCTTGAGGGCCGTTGGTTCGTAGTGGGCGTAATGGTAGATGTGCGCCGACGGGTGGCGTCCAAGGTGGTCGGTGACGAAATCCACGAAGGCGGCAAAAGCCGTCTTTTCCTCGTGGCGATCGTGGGCCCAAAAGTCGCGGAAGATCCATTCGCCATCATTGCAGAAATAGACGCCGAACAGATACTCCAGGCCGTCTTCATGCAGCGGGTCGCCCTCCATGTCGAAGAAGAGGTCACCCTCGTCTGGTGGCGGCAGGCGATCGAATCCCTTGGCAACCAAAAGCGGCAACAGTTCGATCTGGTTCTCGCCGGTTTCGCGCTTCCTGAGCTGTAACGATGCCTGGGCACGCAATCGAGCGAGCGAATCCGGGTGCATCTTCGCGACAGCGGTACTGGGGGACAGTCCGCCCAGTTGCGCCAGTGTGTGAATTCCGTCATTTCGCAGGCGCTTGATCTGTGTCTTTAGAATGTTGGCGACCTGGTTCAGATGGTCGGTCTCCTTCCACTCCGCGCCGCAACGGTCGCGCCAGTCACAGACGGAACAGTGATCACACCTTTCAGGGGTAGTAGCCGGCCGTTGGGCCAGGAAGGCGTCAAAGCGCTGCCGAAGACGCCCGTAGTAGTGCATATAGTCAGCGACACGGAAGCTGCGCTCCGTCCGGTTGCCGAGCACCAGATGCATGTACTGTGGTTCGACGCCTTGAATGGAAGCAAGCAACTCGGAGTAGTAGGCGAGCTGGATCATGAACTTGGGCTTGGGCCGATGGGCCAGCTTGGTGTCCGCAACTTCATAGCTCCACGCGCCGAGTGTGGAGGGCGTCTCGACCCGGCGCAGAAAGTCGGCGTAGCCGATGAAGTCGCCCTTGGCGAGCGCGGCCTGGAAAATAATGTCGGCGCCGCTGGCCAAGGCCACGCGAGTGGCTAGTAGATCTTCGTTGACGTCAGTGGACCTGGATAGCTCGACCATTCGGAGTCCGCTGTCGCGCAGTGTCTTCAGGTAGTTTTCTTCATGGGCGAAACCTTTATCCTGAATCAGCTCGACCTGCTCATCGCGCGCAGCCTGTTCCAGGGGCGTGTCGAGGTTGATGAGGTTCATCGTAGTGACATGGCTGCATTCCAGGAATGCAGTCAGATCAGATGCTGAATAGACGATGCCGCCGCCCCGCTTTTGCATGACTGCCCCTTATAATTATCGAACGGCTTTTCAACCGCTCGTTCCAAGCCCGACCCGCTGGAGTCGGCTTGGGGACGACTGCTACGCAAAATGAGGGGAGTTGTTACCTCGGCATCTCGGCTTGGTCCCGGGCATGACAATCGCGTTCTGGACAAACCTTGAGTACATTAGAACAAGCGGGGATAGGAAGCGCAAGGGGGTAACGAGGAATTTCCCATGAAGTAGGCTTGGAAAATAATCGTCGGTTTGGTAGGGATCGGTCCATTGGAAGTCAGGTGACAAGGCTTTGCGGCGCCAAGGCCCCGGGCGTCGCCGATCGGACGCCACCGCCCGTCCAGTCTCAGGGGGCAGTCCGCCTGAACAGCACGTCACGATGATATTCGAGATAGACGGACTGCTCTCGCGAAAATTTTCCTACGTCCTGATCGGGATCGATAGACCATTTCGGCAGCACGTCAGGACTCAGGACGGGTGAAATCAAAATCTTTCCGTGATTGGAAAAACTGATAAGGCTACGGTCGAATAGGTGATCGATGTGAGGAGAGAGCAGCAGGCCGTTGTACCCGTCAAGCTTTTCGACATCAGTTGCGTCCCGCCACGGTTTGATGTGACTCGCAATCAGATGTTGCGGACGCCTCAGCCCGGTTACTCGGCACCCCTCCTCGACGAGTTCAACGCGCGACTTGAACAAGCCTTGCCCTCGTCTCGCCTTTATCAATTGGGCAATCTCAGTACGAGGGATGTCAACCCTCGCCGCAATTTCCGTTTCTGCCACCTGGTCTCTGGCAAACTGCTGTCCATAGACTTCGAGTGCATCGAGGATAAAGGTCGCCTCAGGTCCTACAAGGTTCAATATTCGAGACGCCATCGCCGGCGGCAGTTCGGCCAAATAGACACCTTGGTTGCCATCCCCGCTCGACCTGATCGGCGAATAGCGATCCGGAAGGGTAGGTTCCAAAAGAGTCATGTGCTCTTTCGGGCGAATCGGTCCTCTCAACTCCCTGAACTCCACTTCGACGAACCAGCCCTCGTTGTTCCAATATGCGCCGGTGGTTCCAAACGACGTTGGCTTCGGGGCGGATTCGGCCAAACTCGTCGCGATGCCAATCGCCTTGATGAAAGTGTCGCAGAAGGAAAAGACGACATCACCTGGCTGGACTTCACGCATATTGTCGTAAAAGCGATTACGCGCGCCGTTGGCGTTGGTCTTTGGCGACCAAAGATACCCTCCGCGCACTTCCTGCGCGTAGGTTTGGTTTTGATTGACCCACCAATATTTCACTACGGGTTCCTGACGTTAGGGCGACCGCTCAGTCTAGACCCCGACCAGATCAACGGTGAGTCCGTCGACCGATCCTCTAGATTCAGGGGATCATTGGAGATGATCTACCGGATTGATTGTCGCTGATTACTTGTCGACCGACAAGTTGAATGCGGCCGGGCTTTCGCTTGCGGGTACGCACCTAAGAGTGGACAGGCCCGCCAATAAGCTTGGATCTCTTGCGGATTGAGGTGAGCGAACTCACGGTCAACGACTATTACCATGGAAATCCCAGAGCCTGGCCCGGACGCGTGGAACTGGATCTCCACTCGGTGAAGCACACACACGGCCTGTGAAACTTCGCTAAACTCGGATCCACCAGCAACGCCCCCACCGCAATCAGAGCCCCCCATGCGCCTCTCAAAATCCCGTCTGATCGCCCACAAGCAATGCCCCAAGCGCCTATGGCTGCAAATCCGCCGCCCCGATCTCGCACAACAGAGCGAGGCGGTACAAAACCGACTGGCGCAGGGCAACATGGTCGGCGCAGCGGCGCAAGCGCAGTACCCCGAAGGCCGCCTGATCGCCCACGTGAATGATCTCACCTCCGCTCTACACGAGACAAACGAAGCGCTGGCGCGACCCGGCGACATCACGCTGTTCGAACCCGCGCTGCGCTGTGCCGACATTCTGGTGCGCGCCGACATCCTCGAACGGCGCGGGAGCGCCTACCGGTTGATCGAGGTGAAGTCCTCCACCAAGGTGAAGGACTACCAGGTCACCGACGCGGGGATTCAGACCTGGGTGGCGCGGGTCGCGGGGCTCAATGTGGAATGCACCGAGCTCGCCCACATCAACAACCGGTTCGTCTATCCGGGTGCCGGCAATTACCACGGCCTGTTCACGCACGCGGACATCACCGACGCGATCCTGCCGTTGCAGGAGCAGATTCCGGCATGGATCGATGCCGCGCAGCGCGACCTGGCCGGACCGATGCCGGACATTGCCGTCGGCCCGCAATGCAGCGATCCGTTCCAATGCGAGTTCATGGGTTTCTGTGCACCCGATGTGGCCGAGTACCCGGTCGCCATCCTGCCGTATGGCGGCAAACTCGCGCGGCGCTTGATTGATGAAGGCTATGCCGATCTGCGCGACGTGCCCGTCGATCGTCTGTCGAGGGAAGATCACCTGCGGATCTGGCGCGCCACAACCAACGGTGAGGCCGAGGTGATGCCCGGCGCCGCGGAGAAGTTGGCTGCCCTGCCCTGGCCGCGCTACTTCCTCGACTTTGAAACCGTCGGCCCGGCGGTACCGCTGTGGCCAGGCACGCGCCCGTACCAGAAAATTCCGATGCAGTGGTCGTGCCACCGTCTGGATGCCGGCGGCACGCTCGCGCAACTGCCGCCGTTCCTCGAGACCCGGGGCGACGATCCGCGGCGCGCGTTCGCCGAACGGCTCGTGGCCGCCATCGGCGACGCCGGGCCGATCATGGTCTACAACGCCACCTTCGAGCGCGGCGTGATCCTGGAACTGGCGGAGGCCTTCCCCGATCTGGCGCCAGCGCTGCGTGCACTGGCCGGCCGGCTCTTCGACCTGCTGCCCCTTGCCCGACAGCATTACTACCATCCGGCGATGATGGGTTCATGGTCGTTGAAGCGCGTGCTGCCCACGATCGCGCCCGACCTCGACTACGCCAATCTCGACGACGTGCAGAGCGGCGACATGGTCGAACCCGTTTACTTCGAGATGATCGATCCGGCGAGCCCGGCGGAACGGCGCGAGCTCCTCAAGGCCGCGCTGCTCACCTATTGCGAGAGGGATACGCTGGCGATGGTGAGGCTGGCGGAGTTTTTTAGCTAATAGGAGGCAGGCCAAGTCTAATCGTCGTCAACGGCGCAAAACGTGGTCTGTCCCCGAATACGCTCGCCTTGAGGATCTCCTCCAGCAATCGGAATTCTTAATCGAGTTCATCGTATTCGCGACGAACCTGGGGACGCGCGGGAGCGCGGGATTTGAATGCTTCCCGTCTCTTACGCATCTTTGACTTCATTCAGGCGCTTTCGGGCGATGTCGAGTTCCTTGGGAGGGGTCGCCTATCCAGTCCGAACCAGCAAATGGCTCGATTGATCGATGCCAACGAGTCTTTGTCGAATGGCTTCCTCGACTAGCTTATTGAGACTAATTCCTGCCTTGTCTGCGGTGATTGCAGCGTCTCGATGCAGGGATTGCGGAACGCGCACGTTGAAAGTACCCGAAAAGGGCTTGTCGGGCTCATCGCCCACCTCTTTGCAGAACGCGAGATAGTTGTCGACAGCATTTGCAAAAGCAATTCTTAGGCTAGCTAAATCTGTGCCTTCGTAGGTTATCATGTCTCGTATGTACATCAGCCGCCCATGCAATAACTCGTCTTCAAGGTTGACTTCAACCGAGCCGTAGTAGCCTCCATGGCGCAGAAATTTCTCTCCCTGGCTTGCCATTTCATTCGCCTTCAATGTGCCCTTCATCTCTCAACGAATTCAGAACGTCGTTGATTTGATATGCCTTCAAAATATGGGAGTGATAGCTGAGCGCCTTTCCTAGCGCAGGTTCTCCTCGGTGTACAAGGTCAGCTCCAGCAAACGCTCCAGCAGTTGATCCGGGGGAATGCCGATGAAGTTCTTGAGCACGAGCTCCTTGGCGAACAGGCGGCAGATGTAACGGAGCTTGAGCATCTTGCTGCGCGCCGCGTAGACGAAATCGCGATGGCCGTTGTTGATCACTACGAGATTGCGCTCCACATCGAAGCGCGAACGCCACAGTTCCCCCGCGGCCTTGTGGAACGTGTACCCCGGCAGGCCTTGGTAAGATGCATTGCCGCTGCCCGCTTTCGGCAGCAACGAGGCCGCCACCGTGATCTGCGCTTCGGCCTTGCAGGCGACGTCGCCCTGGGTGACCGTAACCTCGACGCGGGTAAGCCCCGGTTCGGCCGCCGCCCAATACGTGGCCATCTCGCCGCCCTTGTGGTCAAGCGTTCCTTCTCCCTCGAGCAGCGCCCAGGTGTAGGCGAGATCATGCTCCACGCTGCGCCGCGCCCTGTCGCGCGCGATGGCGCGCAACACGCGTGAGCCACCGACTTCGATGACGCTCGACGTCGGGGAAATCATCACCGAAAACAATGGACCCGCGTATTCGAAGAATTGCCGTTGACCCTCGGAGTCCTCCTGGTTGTCCGCGGCCGCGATCGCGGCCGCTTGATCGTCTGCCCGCAATGGTTCCGCAGACTCCGCGTGTGCGGTCGTTCGCGGCCGGCGCTTGCCCTCGCCGCGGTGCAAATCAAACCAGTCGTACTCCTCCGCCGGCAACGCCAGCAGCGCCTCCTTGAGCGCTCCTTGCACGGAGCGGAGCACATCGCGGCTCGCGCGCTCGTCTTCGGCCCGTTGCTGGTCTTCGATGATCTTCGCCAGGCGCGACTCGAGTGGCGCGAGCTCATCGGCCAGCCGCGCCAACGTCGCATCCTGGATGACGCCAAGCCGCGTGCCCGGAGTCAGGTTGAGATAGGGCGCATCGATGATCCCCTGCACGTAGCCGCTCGTCCA
>PLYG01000535.1 GCA_003153335.1 Betaproteobacteria bacterium
CTCGATGCCGAAGCCCGAAACCGGCTTGCCAGTCTTGGCGATCGCATCGACGATGCGCTGGGTCCAGCTATCCTCGATGCCGATCACGACCACCGCAGCGACATTCGGATTGCTGCCGGCGCCGATCAGCGTCCGGAAATGCAGTTCCAGATCCTCGCCGAATTGCAGGCGCCCGTAGGGATGCGGGATCGCCATTGTGCCCTTGACATTGTTCGCAACGGCCTCGCACGCCGCATTGGACAAGTCGTCCAGCGGCAGGATGATGACGTGATTGCGGACCCCTACCCGACCATTTTCGCGGCGGTAGCCCCAGAAAGTCGTGTTGCTCGAGATCATTTGGATTTCCTGTTCATCTTGAGACGGGCGATTAATTGAATTGCGATTGGCGCTGGTGGCGCTGCTTTACCAGCGCTTGGTCTTGATATTGTGGACGTGGGCGTGCTCGCCGGCCTTGATCGGCGCCACGACCTTGCCCATGTCGATCCCGTATTTAAGGACCGTGTCGCCGGTCGCCATATCCTTGAGCGCGACCTTGTGGCCGATCGGAATGTCCTGCTGCGCCTTGAGGGAAATCGTGCGGTCTTCGTCCATAATCCAGGCAGTCAAGTCCATGCCTGCCTTGATACCCTCGACCACCACGATCGCGACCGTATCGTTGGCATCGTGCAACACACAGTGAATCATTCGGCAACTCCTCGAAAGAACAAGCTGGAAGGCAACGCCAAAATTGTACCGGCTGTCCGGCCGCAAAGTCAACTATATGACATAGATCAGTTGAATCACCTGCGGAAATTTGGCAGACTACGCCCTTGCAACCCGCGGAAAGACGGCCGCGCGCCGGCGCCTGCCCATGAACGATATCCAGTTTACCGCCATTCCCCTGCAGAATCCCCTGTACAAGGAGGTGAAGCGGCAGATCATGGCCGAGTTGATCAGCGGCGAATGGAAGCCCGGCAATGCGATCCCGGCCGAAAAGAGGCTGTCGGAGCGCTTTGCGGTCAGCATAGGCACTATACGCAAGGCGATTGACGAACTGGTCGCGGAAAACATCCTGATTCGCCAGCAGGGACGCGGCACCTTTGTCGCCACGCACAACCGGGACCGGCTGCTCTTCTACTTTTTTCACATCGTCGGCCACGACGGGACCAAGCAATACCCGGTGGTCAGCCTCAATGCGTTTACCAAGGGCAAGGCGGAGGCCGACGAAGCCGTGAAACTGGGCATCCACCGCGGCGCCCCGGTGTTCCGGATACGCAACATTCTCAAGCTGGCGAACGCGCCGGTGATCATCGACGATATCGTCATCGATCAGGGGCGCTTTCCGGGCCTCACCGAAAAACAGTTTACCGGGCGGCCGAACACGATTTACAACCTTTATCAGGATGCGTTCGGCATCAGCGTGGTGCGCGCGCAGGAACGGCTGCGTGCGATTCTCGCCGATACCCAGAACGCGCGGCTGCTCAGGGTTGCGCCCAAATCGCCGCTGCTGCGGATTGCGCGGGTGGCGTTCAGCTACCGGGACGTGCCGGTTGAAATACGGATCTCGACGGTGAACACCGAGCGCCACGAATACTGGAGCGAAATCCAGAATATGGAGCGGTAACGCTGCATGGTCTGCGCCAGAAAAAGAGAGCGAGCTTCCTGACGCAATGCGCTCGCTCAATCCGGGACCGGCGCATAAGCCGCAACATTCGTCGTTCGGCCCTTGGTCCCGAGCTTGTCGCGGATCGCATCGCCAACGAAAATTTGCGGCTCGGACGGCGTCAGCCCCTCGGCCCGCTCGCGCTCGGCGATGGCGGCGCGCGCGAGTTCGAATGCTTCGACAAATGAAGTCGTCTTCTTCAGCGCCTCCTGGAAATACGCCTGGCCAAAATACGTGAACTCGCTGGCATTATCGCAACCGAACGACGTCCGATCCGCCCGCGACGAGGTGATCACCAGCGTGTACGGATCCTTCAGCGGTTCGACATAGCCGCCCGAATAGCACGCCGAGACGACCACCACTTTCCATTTGATGCCCGCCTCCTGCAGCATTCGGTGCAGCGCGATCGGGGTGAGCTGTTGCAATGCAAGCGGCGGAAAATTCACATACAGGCGATGATCGGCCGACCCATGGCTGGTCAGATACAGGAGTGCCACGTCTTCCTCCGCGTCGATCAGCCGTCCCACGGTCGACAGCGACGCCTGCAGATTGGTGAGCGTTGCCAGCGGCGCGTCGAGCACGGTCTTCGGGCTGTTGATCAACACGACCGAACGTCCCTCGGTGCCCAGCCGACCGTCAACGACTTCCTGCGCGGCTTCCATATCGTTGCGAAACACGTCCTGCGATGCATCGCCGGCAAATCCCACAAAGTAGAGATTTGTCATCCCGGGCTCGCGCTTCTCGAGTCCGGTCAGCGCATCGAACAACAGCTTGGGCTGCGCCGCCAGTACCTCCTCGGACTCGACGCGCGGCAATTGCTCTCCTTCAGTATCGACCGCGGTGGTGACAGCGGGCCGCTCCTCCCACAGGCGCGGCGCCGGAAACATCAGCGCCAGCGCCAGTGTTCCGCCAAATAACGCAGCAACGGAGCCCACCCGCCTCGCCAGCCCGAAGCGCCCTCTGCCCTGGAGAACGACCGCGATCGACCGCCATACAAGGAGCAACGACCACGCGAGCACCGCCCACCAGAGAATCGTGTACTGCCATGCGCTGGCGATACCAAACGTAGCCGGCGCGGCCATGATGCCGGCGAATACGAGATCTGGAATCCAGCCCACGGAAAGCAGGACCACCGGCAGCGCCAGCGTCGCGGCAGGCGCCCGCAGCCAGAGAGCGAGAGCCCAGCAAATCAGCAACAGCAGTGCGGTATCGCGTACATGGCCTCCGATGCCGGCGCCATTGAATTGCGCGGCGCCGGCCAGGACTGCGAAGTCGACCAGCGACGCGCACAGCGCGCCGATTACGCCCATGGCCAGAAACTGCGGTGCCGACACCCGAAAATCGAGCAGCACCACTGGGCGCATCAACGCCAGGCGCAAGCCTGCCAGCAGGTTGCGTCGCAAATCGTTCAGGAAATGTCGTAGCATGGGGTATTCGCGCGAAGGACGATCGAAATCAGTTCACCGACCCGCCGCGGGCGCTGCGCGGTCGGCGATAAAGTTCTTGATCTGCGCCACGTCCGGATCCATCACGCTGAAGCGCCGCGGCCGGTCCTCGATGCGCTCGAATCCCTTCGGGCGCGGTGGCGCACAGCCGATCGCCTCCTCTATGCTCGCCGCGAACTTGGCCGGCAGCGCCGTCTCCAGACAGATCAGCGGAATGCCTGCTTCGCGCTGTTCAAGTCCGACCTTGATGCCATCTGCGGAATGCGGGTCGACCAGCACGCCGAACTCCTGATGAATCCGGCGTATGGTGGCGATCCGGTCGGCGTGGCTGCTCGCTCCTGACGCAAATCCGAATTGGGCAATCTTCGCCCAGTGCGGAGTGCCCGCGAGCGAAAACGGCTTGCCCGCATCGACTTCCCGCCACAGCGCGGCCACTACGGCGGGGTTGCGTCCGACCAGGTCGAAAATGAAGCGCTCGAAGTTGGACGCCTTGGAAATGTCCATCGACGGACTGCTGGTCGGATACGTCTCGGCCGAACGCCGCGGCCGGTATACGCCGGTGCGAAAGAACTCATCCAGCACATCGTTTTCGTTGGTGGCGACAATCAACCGGCGGATCGGCAGGCCCATCATCCGCGCCACGTGTCCGGCACACACATTGCCGAAGTTCCCGGACGGGACCGCGTAGCTGACCTCCTCCGCGTTGGACTGCGTTGCGGCGAAGTAACCCTTGAAGTAGTAAACGACCTGCGCGGCCAGCCGCGCCCAGTTGATCGAATTGACGGTGCCGATCCGGTAGCGCGTCTTGAATTCCAGATCATTGCTGACTGCCTTGACCATGTCCTGACACTCGTCGAACACGCCGCGGATCGCGATGTTGAATATATTCGGATCCTGCAATGAAAACATCTGCGCGGTCTGGAACGGACTCATCTTGTCCTGCGGCGAGAGCATGAAGACGCGGATCCCGCACTTGCCGCGCATCGCGTATTCGGCCGCAGAGCCCGTGTCGCCCGAGGTCGCGCCGAGAATGTTCAGTTCGCTGTTGGAACGCGCGAGCGCGTACTCGAACAGGTTGCCCAGCAACTGCATCGCGAGGTCCTTGAACGCCAGCGTCGGCCCGTTCGATAGTTCGAGGATATGCAGGCCCGGCTCCAAGGTCTTGAGGGGTGTGATTTCGTGCGCGCGTCCGGATTCGGTATTGCAGAATATCTCCGGCGTGTAGGCTCGCTGAATCAGCGCCCGCAGTTCGTTTGCCGGAACGTCATCGACAAACTTTTCAATGATCGCAAAGGCCAGGTCGGGATACGCGAGGCCGCGCCACGATTCCAATTCCTCTTCCGTCACGCGCGGATAGTGCTCGGGCATCGCCAGGCCGCCGTCAGGCGCCAGGCCGCCCAGCAGGATCTGCAGAAACGACTGCGGCGTGCCGTCGGTTGCAATCGCGCCGCGGGTGCTGGTGTATTTCATGATGCTCCGCGACGGGCTGCCGGCACCGCATGGCGCCCGTTCATTCGCGTCAACGTCCAATTGTTCGCCATCACCAATATCCGCCCATTCTTCTAGCTCAGTTCTTCGAGCCGCAGCCGGACTATCTTGCCGGTCACAGTCGGGAGCGCCTCGATGCGCGCGATGGCGACGTTGACATTCTTTTCCTGGGTGATGTGCGTGAGCAGGATGATGTCCGTCTGGTCCTCGCCCTCGCCGGGCTCCTTCTGCAGCATGGCATCGATCGAGATCGTCTGATCGGCCATGATTCGCGTAATGTCGGCCAGCACGCCCGGCTGGTCGAGCACGCGCATCCGCAGATAGTATGCGGTCTCCACTTCGCCCATGGGCAATATCGGATCGGCGGACAACTGGTCGGGCTGGAACGCCAGGTGCGGGACGCGGTGATCGGGGTCCGCGGTAAGCATTCGCGCCACGTCGACGATATCCGCAATGACTGCCGATGCCGTGGGTTCCGCGCCGGCGCCGGCGCCATAGTAAAGCGTCGGGCCGACCGCATCGCCCTTTACCAGGACGGCGTTCATCACGCCTTCGACATTGGCGATCAGCCGCTTCGACGGGATGAGCGTTGGATGGACGCGCAATTCGATGCCGTGCGCCGCCCTGCGCGTAATCCCGAGCAACTTGATCCGGTAGCCCATCTCTTCGGCATACTTGATGTCGACCGCCTCGAGTTTGCTGATGCCTTCGATGAAGGCCTTTTCGAACTGCATCGGAATGCCGAAGCCTATCGCGCTCATGATGGTGAGCTTGTGGGCGGCATCGACGCCCTCGATATCGAACGTCGGATCGGCCTCGGCATAACCGCGCGACTGCGCCTCCTTGAGCGCCGTCGCGAAGTTGTGCCCCTTGGCGCGCATTTCGGACAGTATGAAGTTGCTGGTCCCGTTGATAATGCCGGCAATCCACTGGATGCGATTCGCCGTCAGGCCTTCGCGCAGCGCCTTGATGATGGGAATGCCACCCGCGACTGCCGCCTCGAAGGCGACGACCACGTTCTTCTTGAGCGCAGCAGCAAAAATCTCGTTGCCATGCGTGGCCAACAATGCCTTGTTGGCGGTGACCACGTGCTTGCCGTTCTCGATCGCCGCCAGCACCAGATCCTTGGCAATCGTAGTGCCGCCGATCAATTCCACGACGATGTCGACATCAGGGTCGCGCACGATCGACCAGGCATCGTCGGTGAGTCGCGCTTTTCCCTTTGTCACCTGCCGCGCCCGCTCCAGGTCCTTGTCGGCGACTACCGAGATGACCAGGTCGCGCCCGGCGCGGCGCACGATTTCGGCGTGATTCCGGCCCAGGACGCTGAACGTGCCGCCGCCGACGGTGCCGATCCCGAGCAGGCCGATACTGATAGGCTTCATCGACTCATGTCTTTCTTGAAGTTGAACGAAACCACGAACATTCCCTCGCGAAAATAGAACTTGTGGGCTTCCTTGCGCTGGACTCCCGAGTCGAGCGCGAACGCAGTGCAGCGATACGCCATGGCTTCCCGTTCCATGAATCGCATCAGCGCGTGTCCGACGCCCGTCGAGCGCTCGCGCTCGGTGGTCACCAGATCATCGCAATAGAATTTACGTCCGTTGAAGGTATCATCGTAGGCACGGTAGACAGCCACGCCGACCACGCGGTCGCCCTGTGCTGCAATCGCCATGCGTCCGCCGCCGACGAAGACCGCCCGCATCTTGGCGGCATAATCACCGGGGATCTGCGGGCGCAGTTCGCGGTGCACCGGCTCGGCTTTCGCGAGCCAGCCGGCCTCAACAATTGCGCCGTCCCGGTCCGTGACCGGAATGATCTCTATTGCCATGTTTTCCCCGGCAGCGACTAACGCGGCCCATCCTTTCTCAACATGTCCTTGATTCCACGTACCGCTTGCCTGGTGCGTGATTCGTTTTCGATCATGGCGAAGCGGACAAAATCGTCACCGAATTCGCCGAAGCCTATACCCGGCGACACGGAGACCTTGGCGTCGGCCATCAATTTTTTTGAGAACTCCAGCGACCCCAGCTTGGCGTACGCTTCGGGAATCTTTGCCCAGACGTACATCGTCGCGCGCGGCTTCTCAACCATCCAGCCCGCGTCATGCAGTCCTTTAACCAGCACGTCGCGCCGCTTCTGGTAGGTCATGCATATTTCAGCGACGCATTCCTGCGGCCCTTCGAGCGCGGCAATCGATGCGACCTGGATGGGCGTGAAGGTCCCGTAGTCGTGGTAGCCCTTGATGCGCCCAAGCGCGTAGACCAGGTCGCGATTGCCGACCATGAAGCCGACCCGCCAGCCGGCCATGNNCTTCCAGCCATCGAAGCAGATGTCGGCATACGCCAGATCGTGCACCACGTAAATACCGTGCTCCCTCGCCAGTGCGACGATCTTGACAAAGAAGTCGAGTTCGACGCATTGCGCGGTCGGGTTCGCCGGGAAATTCAAAATCAACATTTTCGGCTTGGGTAAACTGGTCCGGATTGCCTGCTCCAATTCCGCAAAGAAATCGCCATCGGGGGTGATAGGTACGTGGCGAATATCGGCGCCCGCCATCACCGGCCCGTAGATATG
>PLYG01000503.1:0-2823 GCA_003153335.1 Betaproteobacteria bacterium
ACCCTCATGGTCGCCAGGAATTCGCCGTTGTCCGGATCAACCAGTGCAACATCCTGGCCTGTCGTGATCAAGTCCGCGGTCGCCTGGTCCGCGGACAGGGTTATGGGAATCGGCCAGAACAAGCCGTTGGCCATTCTCATTTCGCCACACACGCCTTCCCAGTCGGTGCGCGTCATGAATCCCTCAAGCGGCGTGAATCCGCCGATGCCGAGCATGATGATATCGCCCTTCTCACGCGAGCTCACTCGCACGGGGGGCAAAGTCGCGGCGCGCGCTCTTTCCGCCGCGAGTTGCTGGCCTCGGACGAGCAGCGGCAGCAATTCCCCTCCGCCATGAGGATTCACCAGCGGCATGATGTCGCTTCTCCTGTCGTGTGGCAATTCACAAAATATTGACGTATCTGTACGCCAGTCAAGGCCGTGTTCCAAAGCGCCACAGAGCATGAGCTTATCGAATTCACGGCTGCGCTCTTTTGATCCATGACAATCATTTTGCCTTAAGCAATGGCCTGATAGTAGAGATTCTGCGGATGATTGGCGTCCGCAAAGAAGAACCACCGTTCGGCAATCAGTCCCAAGTACTGTATGACGAAGGCCAAAAGCGAAACGGTCATCGAAACACCAGACATGGCTGCGCTCAGCAGCAGGATCGGGGCGACGAATACACCAAACACGAACAACCACTTGATCGAGCGCAGGAAGAATCGTGTCCTGCCGTAGAAGAACTCGCGCGTGTTGAACGAATCGCCGATGAACCCTTGGGATTTTTGCGAGATCCTGGGGTGTTTGATGCCGATCGCGGTTTGCAGCGTCGACTTGGGTTTGAGCCTGGCATTGCGTACAAGCGAGGCGCCCCGGCTGACGAATGCGGCCAGGGTGATTATGATGGCCCATGCGGCGAAGAATCGGCTCAGGTCTGAAGCGACGAAGGCAGAGAAAGCCGTTGCCAGCGTAAACCCCGAGGCGCCTCCCAATAAAACGTAATTAAGCACAGTCAGCGGACTATGCCATTCGCGCAGAAACGGCAGGCAGGCGTAAATCATCGCTGTGCAGAGGAACAGTGCGAACGCCAGAATTGTTCCCAATACGCCAAGGACAACCGTTGCATCGATGGTGATGCCAGAGGGCAGGGTGGCTACGACGGGTTTCCAGTCCGCCCAGTGGGCGATGCCATACAGGGAAACCACGCCCATAAATGCCGGCAGCACGATCGTCTCGCGCGACAGCCACGAAGTGCGCCACTGCGCCATCGCGCGCCAGGCTCTTTCGGGTCGGCCAAGGTGAAAAAAAGATCCAGCCAATCCCGCACCCAGGAAAACCAGCGCTATCAGGCTGCCGAAGGCGTAGAACGTCCGACCACTCTGCGGTGGCAACAGGTCGAATAGCGCGTAGGACTGCGCCGTGAACAGTGCCAGGAACAGGCCTTGGCCCGCGCCGAGCAGCGTCGTAAGAAAAATGACCGAGAACGCCGGGTGCATTATTGTATTTGACTACCAGGAGGTGACGTCATCGAGGGAAGGTTCCGCCTTGGACGGCTTGGGCAGCAGCCCGTCTATCTTGAGCGGGTTGCCGGCGCGTTCCAGTTCGTCGGCGTGGACATGCAGCCGCGTCTTTCGCCGCGGCAGGTAGTGATTTGCCGGATGGGTTCCCCATTCTGGCATCAGCGCATAGCCGGCGTATTCGCGGATGGCCTCGGATACCGCAGATTCCGGATCGTGGATGTCGCCGAAGAGGCGCGCGCTGGTGGGGCAGGCGAGCACGCATGACGGTTTGCGTTCGCGCTCGGGCAAGCCGGTGTCATAGACGCGATCGACGCACAACGTGCACTTGGTCATGACTTTGCGGCTCTCGTCGAGTTCGCGCGCGCCGTACGGGCAGGCCCAGGCGCAGTACTTGCAGCCGATACATTTGTCGTAGTCCACCAGGACGATTCCATCCTCAGCGCGCTTGTAGGAGGCGCCGGTCGGGCATACGGGCACGCAGGGCGGATCCTCGCAGTGCAGGCAGGATTTTGGGAAGTGTACGGTCTGGGTGTGGGGGAATTCGCCCACTTCGAAGGTCTGCACACGGTTGAAAAAAATGCCTGTCGGGTCGGCATCGTAAGGGCTGAAATCCGCCAGCGGGCCGGCCGCGCCGGAAGTGTTCCACTGCTTGCAGCTGGTGACGCAGGCATGACAACCAACGCACACGTTGAGATCGATCACCAGCGCAAGCTGCGTCATCCGGTCCTCCCTCGACCCGCAAAGTACGCTATCCATGGCGGTCTGTGCGCTTGTGTACCGGGCGCGGAGGGCAGGGGGGCGAATTGTGGCCAAGTCTCCTTCGGCTCGTCCGCGTCGACCTTGAAAATGCGCACGCGCACGTCATACCACGCCGCCTGTCCGGTGATGGGATCGGAATTGGAAACGCGCTTGCCATTTCCGTTTCCGGGCAGTTCATCGGAAATGAGGTGATTGAGCAAAAATCCTTTTCGCGATTCGTTGGCCGCCGGCCCCAGATTCCACGCCCCGGAGACCTTGCCTATCGCGTTCCACGTCCACACCGTGCCCGGCTCGACGGCTTCGGAGTAGCTGCACAGACAGCGCACTTTGCCCCACGGTGACTCGACCCACATCCAGCCGCCATCCTCGATGCCATGGCTGCGGGCGACCTGCGGATTGACGAACAGGTGGTTGTGGCTGTGGATCTGGCGCAGCCAGGCGTTTTGCGAGTCCCACGAGTGATACATTGCCATGGGACGCTGCGTCACTGCATTGAGTGGATATTTCTTCGTATCGACCCGCTGTGCTTCGAGGGGCTCGTAGTAAAACGGCAGCGGATCGAA
>PLYG01000503.1:2842-2976 GCA_003153335.1 Betaproteobacteria bacterium
CCAGTTGCGCATGTACTGGTAGGAGGGCGGTAGTTTATGCTGATATACGCAGTTGTTCTTCGCATACATCTCCCACTGGCGCGGGTTCGGCTCGCCGCGCATGAACTTCTCGCCGTCCTTGCCGCGCCAGCCGG
>PLYG01000002.1 GCA_003153335.1 Betaproteobacteria bacterium
GTCGACGGTGTCGATGATGTTGGCGTTCGGCTGGCGGTTGATGATGACGAGCACCGAGCGTTTGCCGTTGAATGAACCGGCGTTGCGCAGATCCTGCACCGAATCGACAACCTCGGCGACATCGCCCAGCCGCACTGCGGCGCCGTTGCTGTAGGACACGATCAGCGGCAGATACTCGGCGGCGGTTTTCGCCTGGTCATTGGCGTAGATCTGCCAGTTGTGGTCGCCCTCTTCCACCATGCCCTTGGGCCGGTTCGCATTCGCGTTGGCCAGCGCGGTACGCACGGTCTCCAGGCCGATTCCGTACTTGTTCAGCGTTTGCGGATTGAGTTCGACGCGAACCGCAGGCAGCGAACTGCCACCAACGCTGACCTGTCCGACGCCCTGCACCTGCGAGAGTTTTTGCGCGATGATGGTCGACGCCGCATCGTACATCTGTCCCTGTGACATCGTCGCCGAAGTCAGCGCCAGAATGAGAATCGGCGCATCGGCCGGGTTGACTTTGCGGTACGTCGGATTGGAGGGCAAGCCCGAGGGCAGAAGGCTGCGCGCGGCATTGATCGCCGCCTGCACATCGCGCGCAGCGCCATCGATGTCCCGGTTGAGTTCAAATTGCATGGTGATCCGGGTCGAACCCAACGCGCTCGACGACGTGATCTCGGTGATGCCGGCGATGCGGCCCAGCGCACGCTCCAGCGGGGTCGCAACCGTGGCCGCCATGGTCTCGGGGCTGGCGCCCGGCAGATTTGCCTGTACCGAAATCGTCGGATAGTCGACCTGCGGCAAAGGCGAGACCGGCAGCAGACGAAAGGCGATCGCGCCTGCCAACGCGACACCGAGTGTGAGCAGCGTGGTCGCCACGGGACGGTCGATGAACGGCGCGGAGATGTTCATGCTCGCCTGTGAGTCAGTCGCCGGCCGCGGTCGCGCGGCGGTTGCGGCGCGTTTCCAGCCGCCGCGCCAGAGAGTCGAAACCGAGATAGATCACTGGCGTAGTGAACAAGGTCAGTATCTGGCTCAGAATCAGGCCGCCGACCATGACGATGCCCAGCGGATGCCGCAACTCCGAGCCCACGCCCCAGCCTATCATCAGCGGCAGTGCGCTCAGGAGCGCCGCCATCGTGGTCATCATGATGGGCCGAAAACGCAGCAGGCAGGCCTGGTAGATCGCATCGCGCGGCGCCATCCCCTGATTGCGCTCCGCATCCAATGCAAAGTCGATCATCATGATCGCGTTCTTCTTGACGATGCCTATAAGCAGGATGATGCCGATGATCGCGATAATGGAGAGGTCGTTGCCCGACACCAGCAACGCCAGCAGCGCCCCGACCCCGGCCGAGGGCAGCGTAGACAGAATGGTCACCGGATGGATATAGCTCTCATAGAGCACACCCAGCACGATATACATGGTCACAATCGCGGCGAGGATCAGCCACAACTCGTTGGCCAGCGACGCCCGGAAAGCCAGCGCCGCCCCCTGGAATTTAACCTGTGCACTGGCAGGAAGGCCGATCTCCTTCTCCGCCGTTTCGATCGCCTGGACGGCGTCGCCCAGCGACGCGCCCGGCGCCAGATTGAACGAGATCGTCGTCGCGGGAAACTGGCCGATGTGATTCACGGACAACGAAGACGCCCGCTCGACCACGCGCGCGATCGACGACAACGGTACCTGCTGCGCGGGCTGTCCCGGCACCGTGGTCGTGACATAGATGTCGTTGATCGCACTTGGACTCAACTGGAATTCCGGCTTGGCCTCCAGGACGACGCGGTACTGATTCGTCTGGGTGAATATCGTCGAAATCAGCCGCTGGCCGAACGCGTTGTACAGCGCGTTGTCCACGGCAGCGGGGGTAATGCCCAGGCGGCTGGCCGTCGCGCGATCGATGTCGACGTAGGCCTGCAGGCCGCCGTCCTGCAAATCGCTTGCGACATCGGCGAGTTGCGGGATCTGGCGCAAGCGATCGACCAATTTGGGCGTCCACATGCTCAGTTCGTCGATGTTGGTGTCTTCCAGCGTGAATTGATACTGGGTACGGCTGACGCGATCCTCGATGGTCAAATCCTGCACCGGCTGCATATAGAGGGCAATGTCCTTTACCTCGGCCAGCCTTGTTTGCAGGCGGCGGATGATGTCGGCGGCACGCGCGTCGCGCTGCTCCAGCGGCTTGAGATTGATCTGGATGCGCCCGCTGTTGAGTGTCGCGTTGGTGCCGTCGACGCCGATGAAGGACGACAGGCTTTCGACCGCTGGATCCTTCAGGATCACCTCGGCGAGCGCCTGCTGCCGCTCGGCCATGGCCGCGAACGAGATGGTCTGCGATGCCTCGGAAATCCCCTGGATCGCACCCGTGTCCTGGACGGGAAAGAAGCCTTTGGGAATGAAGATATAAAGTACGACAGTCAACGCCAGGGTAAGAATGGCGATGAAGAGTGTGGCGGCCTGGCGATCGAGCACCCAGTTGAGCATGCGGCCGTAGCGCGCAATCACGCGATCGAAAAGCTCGCCGCTCTTGCGGTAAAACCGGCCCTGCTTTTCCTCCGGCGTATGGCGCAGCAGCCTCGCGCACATCATCGGGGTCAAGGTCAGCGACACGACCGCGGAAATCAGGATGGCCACGGCCAGCGTGATCGCGAATTCGCGGAACAGCCGGCCGACGATATCGCCCATGAACAACAGCGGGATCAGCACTGCAATCAGCGAAACCGTCAGCGAAACAATCGTGAACCCGATCTGCCCGGCGCCCTTCAACGCGGCGTCCAGCGGGGAGTCTCCCGCTTCCAGGTAGCGATCGATGTTCTCGATCATGACGATGGCGTCATCCACCACGAAGCCGGTGGAGATAGTCAGCGCCATGAGCGTCAGATTGTTCAGGCTGTAGCCGAGCAAGTACATCACGCCGAAGGTTCCGATCAGCGAGAGAGGTACTGCCACGCTGGGAATCACTGTGGCAGCAAGATTCCGCAAAAACAGAAAGACCACCAGCACGACCAGCGCGATCGACAACATCAGTTCAAATTCCACGTCCTTGACGGACGCGCGGATCGTTGTGGTCCGGTCGGTCAGAATCTGTACCTTCACCGCCAGGGGCAGGGAGGCCTGCAACTGGGGCAGAAGCTTCTTGATCCGGTCGACGACGCTGATGATGTTGGCGCCCGGCTGGCGCTGGATGTTGACGATCACCGCCGGAGTCAGATTCATCCAGGCGGCAAGGCGGATATTCTCCGTTCCGTCGATGACGTTCGCGACATCGCTCAGACGCACCGGCGCATTGTTGTGATACGCGATGACGATTGGCTTGTACTGTTCGCTGGAAAAAAGCTGATCGTTGGCGCCGATGGTGTAGGACTGCCGCGCGCCATCGATCACACCCTTGGCCTGATCCACGTTCGCCTGCGCCAGCGCTGCGCGCAGGTCCTCCAGGCTCAGGCCGTAGGACGCCAGCGCAGTTGGATTGGCCTGAATGCGCACCGCGGGCTTCTGCCCACCGCTGATCGAGACTAGCCCCACGCCGGGCAATTGCGAAATCTTCTGCGCCAGCGAGGTATCCGCAAGATCTTCCACCTTCGACAAGGGCAGCGAGTCCGACGTCAGCGCCAGCGTAAGAATCGGCGCGTCAG
>PLYG01000410.1 GCA_003153335.1 Betaproteobacteria bacterium
TCAATCGCCCACTGAAAATCGGACGCTGACAGGCCGACTGCTATTCTGTATAAGAACCTCGCACCTGCGGTCCGTTTTTCACTAGCCCCCTCTCCCTTATTCGGTAACAGTTGAACCCATGCCTTCCGAACTTCGCAAGGATCCGCTGTCGCAGCGCTGGGTCATCATCGCGGCCGACCGCGCGAAGCGGCTGAGTGACTTTGAGCTCGAGGCGGCGCCCGACGCCCCGTTGTTCGATCCGTTCATTCCCGGGAATGAGGACAAGACGCCGCCGGAGATCACCGCTTACCGCAAGGCCGGCACGGCGCCGAACACGGCGGGCTGGCGCGTGCGCGTGATGCCCAACAAATTTCCCGTGCTGGGCATTGAAGGGAAGCTCAACCCGCGCGGCGACGGCATCTACGACCACATGTACGGCATCGGCGCGCACGAAGTCATCGTCGATACGCCCAAATGCGTGCGCTCGATCACCGCGCTCAACGACCTGGAAGTGCAGGACATCATCTGGATGTACCGCGACCGCCTGATCGATCTGCGCAAGGATTCGCGGCTGAAATACGGGATGATCTTCAAGAACGTGGGCTCGGCGGCCGGCGCGACGGTGTATCATTCGCACAGCCAGTTGATCGTGACGCCGATCGTCCCGCGCGCGATCATGCAGAAAATGGACGCCTGCGAGGAATTTTTCAAATACCGCGGGCGCTGCCTGATCTGCGACATGGTCGCGCAGGAACTGGAACAGGCGCGGCGCGTGATTCTGGATTCGGAGCATTTCGCGGCCTTTGAGCCCTACGCGCCGCGCACGCCGTTCGAGACGTGGATCATTCCCAAGATCCACGAAACGCATTTCGAGGACTTGCGCCAGCCGGCCTGCGAAGACCTGGCCTTCACGCTGCGCCGCACGCTCGCACTGCTCGAAAAAGGCCTCGGACAACTCGCGTACAACTACATGTTCTTCACGGCGCCGTTCAATTGCGGGCCGCTGCCGCACTTTCATTGGCACATTGAGATTATTCCGCGCATGACCAAGCTGGCGGGCTTCGAGTGGGGGACGGGGTTCTACATCAATCCCGTTCCGCCCGAGGAAGCCGCGGATTTCCTGCGCGGTTTGCGGATCGTTGAACCGCCGGCGGCGGTGCGCGCCGCGGCGGCCAGCACAGTTCCGGCAGCAACGGCAACAACGGCAGTCCCCGCATCGCCGGCAGCGCAAGTAACGGGGGCGGCAGCCGTGCCTGGCGCGAAGGATAAAGATGTTGGCGGGCAGGGTGCTCGCGCTTCGTAGGCAAACGGGATCAACTCTCACGACGGAAGGGCAAGAAGCAGGCGGAGTCAGTTCGTCGCTGCGGGCGAGCCGCCCGCGCTCCATAGCTTGCGCTACAACGAATGAATATCATCTGCGCATCGTCCGAGGTGGTTCCGTTCTCGAAGACCGGCGGTCTGGGCGACGTTTGCGGCGCGCTGCCCAACGAAATCGCGACGCTGGGACACAGCGTCGCCGTGTTCACGCCGTACTACCGCGTGGTGAAAAAGCTCGAGCCCCGCGCGCGGCAGATCGGCGAAGGCGCGGTCGCGGTCGGCGCCGAGAAGATCCCCTTTACGCTGCACGTCTCCGCCAAGGCATCCGGCCCGGCGAAGGTGTACTTCATCGCCTGCGATTCGTATTTCGACCGCGAGAACCTTTATGGCACGCCGCGCGGCGACTATGAGGACAGTTGCAGCCGCTACGTTTTTTTCAGCCGCGCCTGCATCGCCGCGGCGGAGCTGCTCGGACAGCGCGTTGACGTGTGGCACTGCCACGACTGGCAGACCGCGCTGATTCCCATGTATTTGAAGCTCCAGGCCAGAGACAGCGCCTTTCATTGCGGCGCGGCGAGCGTATTTACGATCCACAATCTCGCTTACCAGGGCCTGTTCTGGCACTGGGACTGGCCGCTGTTGAACCTGCCCTGGCAGCACTTCAATTGGAAGGAGCTCGAATTCCACGGCAAGATGAACCTGATGAAAGGCGCGCTGGTCCACTCCGATCTTTTGACCACGGTCTCGCCGACTTACGCCCGGGAAATCCAGACGCCCGCGTTCGGCTGCGGATTGGAAGGCGTGCTGAAGGACCGCGCCGGCGAGCTGGTTGGCATCGTCAACGGCATCGACACTACTGCCTGGAATCCCGGCCACGATGTATTGCTCCCGGCCGAATACAGCGCGGCGAACCTGGCCGGAAAGCAGGCCTGCAAGGAAGCGCTGCGGCGCAAGTTCGATCTGCCGGAAAACTCGTCGGCCGTGGTGGGCATGATCGGGCGGCTGTTCGAACAGAAAGGCTTCGACCTCGTCGCCCAGGCGCTCGAAGAGCTGCTGCGCCGCGACATTCAACTGGTCATTCTCGGCACCGGGCGCGAAGAGTACCAGAAGCTGCTGCAGCGCATGCATGAGAGCAACCCGAAGAAAATTGCCATGGCGTTCGCCTTCGACAACGGCCTGGCGCACCTGATCGAAGCCGGCAGCGACATTTTCCTGATGCCCAGCCGCTACGAACCCTGCGGCATGAACCAGCTCTACTCACTGGCCTACGGCGCGCCGCCGGTGGTCCATCGCGTGGGCGGCCTGGCGGACACCGTGACCGATACGACGGCCGAAACGGTTGCCGCCGGAACGGCCAGCGGCTTCATGTTCGACGATTTCGCGCATCCGGCGATGCTGGACTGCCTCGACCGCGCGCTTAAAATCTACTTTCACGACTCGGCGGCCTGGCGCAAGATTCAGCTCACCGGCATGCGCGAAGACTGGTCGTGGAAGGCCAGCGGGCGGAAGTACGTCGAAGTGTACGAGCGCGCAGTGGCCAAAGCTCAGGCGCGCGCGGCGGCGACGCCGCTGAAAATGTAATACCGTTTGGCGAGCAGAGTGATTAACTCCAATACTAAGGATCTCCCCATGCCTGGCCGCATCCGCTTCGTCTGCCTGCTTCACTCGCACCAGCCGGTGGGAAACTTCGACAATGTCATCGAGGAGGCCTACAAGCTCAGCTATCTGCCGTACGTCGAAGTGTTCGAGCAGTTTCCGCAAGTCCCGCTGACCAATCATTTCTCCGGCTGCCTGCTGGAATGGCTCGAGTCGCATCACCCGGAATATTTCGAGCGGCTGGCGCGGCGCACCAGGCCGAAGGATTCGTCGCAGCCGGCGTGGGAAATGATCGGCGGCGGTTTCTACGAGCCGATCATGACCATGCTGCCGGAGCGCGACCGCGTCGGGCAGGTCCGGCGCATGGCCGCGTATATCGAGAAACACTTCGGCCCGCGCCCGCGCGGATTATGGCTGCCCGAGCGCGTCTGGGAGCCGGCGCTGGTCAAGGACCTGGGCGATGCCGGCGTCGATTACCTCACGCTCGACGATTCGCATTTCAAGGCCGCGGGATTGGACGAGCAGGACCTGGTCGGCGGGTTCGTCACTGAGGACCAGGGCCGCATCGTCCGCGCCTATCCGGCGTCGGAGAAGCTGCGCTATCTCGTTCCTTACGCAACGATCCCGGAATGCATCGAGTACCTGCGTTCGATCCTGCCGTCCGACGGCGAGCGCGTCGTGTGCTACGCCGACGACGGCGAAAAATTCGGCGTCTGGCCGCGGACGTTCGAGCACGTGTACACCAACGGCTGGCTGAAAAAGTTCCTGACGGCGCTGAGCGAAGCGCAGCGCGAGGGCTGGCTGGTCTGCTCCACGTTATCCGCCGCCTACGACGAAGTGGCGCCGGTCGGCAAAGTCTTTTTGCCCGAGAACAGCTACCGCGAGATGACCGAATGGGCGCTGCCCGCGCGGCGGCTGGCCGCGTACGACCGCGCCGTCCACGAAATCAAGGCGGAGCCCGCGCTGGCCAACGATCCGCGCATCAAAGAGGTCATGTCGCTGGTCAAAGGCGGCAACTGGCGCAGTTTCAAGGTCAAGTATCCGGAAGGCAACCGGATGTACGCGAAGATGATGGAGGTCAGCGCGAAGGTCGAGAAACTGCCGGCGCGCGCCAAGCTCACCGACAAGGCCCGCACCCATCTCTACCGCGGACAGTGCAACTGCCCCTACTGGCACGGCGTATTTGGCGGCATGTACCTGCCGCATCTGCGCAGCGCCGTCTACAGCGAATTGATCAAGGCCGACAAACTCGCCGACGAAATGCTGGACACGCCGCCGGTGCAGAAGGCCGAGGCCGATTTCGATTTCGACAGCGAGACGGAAGTGAAGCTCGCCAATGCGCATTTCGCGCTGTATCTCCATCCCTTCCGCGGCGGACATCTGTACGAGTTCGACTTGCGCGACATCGACTTCAACGCCGGCGACACGTTCGCGCGGCGCTTCGAGGCCTACCACGAAAAAGTGGCGCGGGCCGTCGTCGGAACGATCGATTCGGCCGCCAGCATCCACGACATGGTGATTGCCAAGCAGCCGGGCCTGGCGGAGTTGCTGAAGTACGACGCGTACATGCGCGAGAGCCTCGTCGATCATTTCAGCGCTGAGAAATTGACTCCTCAAGCTTTCTTTTCCGGTAATCCGCCGAGCGACGCCGGCTTCCGGCAGGGTCCGTACGATCTCGCGGAGGCTGCCAGCGGCCGGCGCATGTCCGCGGACAGGACGGCTGAGGCGGAGTTGCAGCGCGACGCGCCGGCGCTCGGATCGCAGTTGCGCGTCACCAAGCGGGTCACGCTGGGCCGCAAGGCGGCTTTCGATGCCGAGTACGTCGTCGAGAATGCCGGCGGCTCCGGCGCCGGCTCAGTGGTGGACGGCTATTTCTCCGTCGAGATGAACTACAGTCTTCTGGCGGGCGACGCGCACGACCGGTATTATTGTTATGAAGGCCGGGACAACGCGGGTAAGCTGGCGACGCTGGAGGATTTCGGTCAGCAATCGTGGATCGCGCTGAAGGATCACTGGCTGAACGTGGCGCTGACCTTGAAGACATCCGTCCCGGCGCAGGTGCTGGTCAGCCCGGTCCGCACCGTTTCGCAATCCGAAGCGGGATTCGAAGCGGTTTACCAGAGCTCCGCGGTCGTCATGCAGTGGCCGCTGAAGCTGGGCGCCGGAAAATCGTTTGCGGTGAAATTGCAGCAGGAGGCCGGCCGTGTCCGAGCAGAATGACGATCCGGTCCCACGCGTCCTGATCGTCGAACCCGACGCCAAAGAAGCGCGGCACATGACGGCGCTGCTGGCCGGCGGCGGGCTGGAGATTCGCCACCTGACCGACTGCAAAGAAGCCATCGGCCTGATCGAAAAAGAATCGTTCGACGTGGTGCTGCTCAATCTCGATCACGGCGGCGAAACCAGCGCGCTGGACATGTGCCGCCAGATCAAGGCCAACCCGTCGCTGGCGTGGATGCCGGTGATGTTCGTTACGCCGGCCATCAGCAAGGAGAGCGTCGATAAGATCCTGGGCGTTGGCGCCGACGAATTCATCGGCGCGCCGTTCACTGCCGAGGAGCTGATTGTCCGCACCAAGGTCCTGGCGCGCAAAGGGCGCGAGGAGCGCTGGCTGGTTGAGCGCGCGCGCAAGCTCGCGGAGAAAATTGCCGAGCGCGACGACGAACTCGACGACCTGCGCCGCTTCGCGCAGGACATCGTCAGCTCGCTGTCTTCCGCGCTGCTGGTGCTCGACGCCGAAGAAACGATCCTCTTCGCCAACGCGCCATTTCTGGGCGCGCTGCACGCCGAACGCCGCAGCGTCGTCGGCCGCAAGCTCGCCGAATTCGTCAGTGACGCGCCTGACGCCAGCGGCGGCTTGAAGCGCCTCAGCCAGGCCATCCAGCACACCATCCAGTCCGGGCAGTCCTCGCGCCTGCAGCGCTTCAAAGGCTTGCTCAAATCCAATCCGCGGCAGATCTCCGACGTCACCGTGACCGCCATCGACTACGGCGGCGCGCGGCATGTCCTGGTCGTCGGCGAAGACGTGACCGAAGAAGCGATGGCGGAGATCGAAGTCGCCAAGGAGCGCGCGAAGCTTCACGACGTGGTCAACGCGATGAACGCGGCGCTGTGCCTGATCGACCGCGATTCCAAGATCCAATGGCAGAACCGGACGTTCGGATTGTGGTTCGGCGATTCGTTCGGCCAGCCGGGCTTGCAGGCCTTCATTTCCAAGATGCGCTCGGATAACGTGTGGGTCGATCAGGTGTTCAACCGCGGCCAGGTCCTGCAGATGACGTGGTCGGTTTTCACGCCGCACGGGCAGCGCCGGCATTTCTCGAACATCATCGCGCGCATCAAGGCGCCGTCCGAAGCCGACGCCAGCCAGGCGCTGGTGCTGACGCAGGACGTGACGGACCAGGAAACGCGCGTCGAACAGTTGTCGCTGCTGCGCGAGCTGTCGCAGTTCCTGCAAGGGACGCTGGACGCCGAGCGCCTGCATCACGTGATCCTGATGTGCGTGACCACGGGCCACGCGCTGGGCTTCAACCGCGCGTTCCTCTTTATTCGCAATCGCGACCTGGGCACGATCGACGCGCAGATGGCCGTCGGGCCGGCCAGCCGCGAGGACGCGTTCCGGATCTGGTCGGAGCTCTCGTCGCAGGGCCGCACGTTGCATGACCTGCTGCGCAGCCTGGAGCACCTGCCGCGCAAGGAGTCCATGACGCTCTACCCGCTGGTCCGCGACCTGCGCTACCCGATGGACGACCCGGCCGAAATCATCGTCCGCACGGCGCTGGAGAAAAAGGAGCAGGTCGTCACCGACTCGGCGCACGACCCGCGCGTATCGCAGCGTTTCCGGCAGACCTTCGGATGCCAGGAATTCGTGGCCGTGCCGATGATCGTGAAAGGCGCCGTCGTCGGCGTGATCCTCGCCGACAATCTGTACTCCGGCCGCGCCATCACCGACGATCACGTGAAACTGCTGATGCTGTTCGCCTCGCAGGCCGCGCTGGCCATCGAGAACGCCGAGACGTACGCGGAGCTGCAAAAGAGCCTCGACCGGCTGCGCCAGGCTCAGAAAGAGATCGTCCACAGCGAGAAACTGGCGACCATCGGCAAGATGGCCGCTCACGTCGCCCACGAAATCCGCAACCCGCTTTCCACGATCGGCGGCTTCGCCCGCGCGATCCTGAAGCGGCCGGACAGCGTCGAGCGCGTCACTAAGAACGCGAAGATCATCGCCGAGGAATCGACGCGGCTTGAAAACATGCTGCGTGGCGTGATGGATTTCTCGCGCCCGTCGGCGCCGGCGCCGAAGCCCGCGGACTTCAACGCCACCGTCGAGAAAGCCTTCCGCACGCACGCCGAACTCTTAAGCAGCCGCAATATTCATTCGAGCATGGATCTCGATTCCAGTCTGCCGGAAGTGACATTCGACGAAAACCAGATCATGCAGGTAATCCACAACATGATCCGCAACGCCGCCGATAGCATGCCGCAAGGCGGCGCCCTGGGCCTGAAGACGTCGCGCGAAGGCGAAACGGTGTGCCTGCAGATCGCCGACTCCGGCAGCGGCATCCCGCCGCATATCATGGACCGCCTGTTCGATCCGTTCTTCACCACCAAGCCCGACGGCACGGGCCTGGGCTTGGCCGTCAGCAAAAAAATCGTCGATGACCACGGCGGCCGGGTGGAAGTTCAGAGCACGATCGGCAAGGGCGCCACGTTCCGCATCTTCCTGCCGACTCATCCGACTCCCGCGCTGGCCCCGCCGCCGGCATCGGCGTCCGGATCGCTGCCCTGGATCAAGGCGACGTCGGTCCCCGGCCCGCAAAATCCGGCGCCGGAGACGAAGCAGGCGTGAACGGCATTTCCTCAGCCTTCCTCTGCCGATTGGCATTGCAGTATTGACGGATTGTCTGCTATACTTAGACATGAGGAGTTTGGAGAGCGTCTGTATAGAAATTCCCATTGAAGAAGCAGTCAAGAACTTTCAGAGCGTTCTTGAGCACGTCGTAAACGAAAACGATTCAGTCATCGTGGTTGGACCGAAGGGCCGGCTCGTAAGAATTTCCCCGGTTCCCAAGCCGCTCTACTTTATCAAGGTCCATCCGGTCTACCGGCCCGAAGATTTGCAGTATCTCGGCATTCCTCCGTATGAGTGAATATAAAGTATGCGAAGAAAATTGAGCCTGATTGTAGTAGCGGTAATAGCATGGCGACTATGCGCTGATGAGATTGTTCTCCATCCGCCCGCAAACTCTCCTGCGCTGAATCTGCCAAGACTCGTAAGCACTTCGGTCGTCATTACAGGTGTAGCGAAGGGTGGTAATATTAAGGTCACTCGCGTTCAGCCGCCATTTGCTGAGGTGAGCATTACGACAAACGCCGGTGACGACAGCAAGTCAATTGCTATCCAATTGCAGAATGCGCTTCGCGGCAAAATCGGTCAAGGGGTGATAGCCACTGATTCAAAAATTACGCTTAGCAATGTATCAGCAGGTATGCTCGCGGTTACTTGTACTGACCCCGGCTTAGTTTTCCCAAAACCAGTTACAAACGTTACGGGTGCTGCGGATACAAGTGGTGTAAAGCTTCAATGGACGAAGCCCGATGGAGTTGCAAGCGTTAGAATTTGGCGAGGCGACATTCGATTGGCCTCCACTGGTGACCAACAATACGTGGATAATGTAGGCGCCGTAGAACTTAGCAAATCTGTGGTTTATACCATTGTCTCATTTGATTTGTCAGGAAATCCTGGGGGCTTTGTGACGGTTAAGTATCCTTCGAAGTGAAATCGTTAAGCCAAACCATATTCCTTTGCTTAATACGCGCCGGTTGACATTTCTACTGCCGAGACGCAGAGATCAATTCGTCTTCCTTCTCCGTTTTCTGTTCTCCGTGCCGTTCTCTCCCGATGCATCGGGATCTCTGCGGTGAAAAAACTCCGTTCACTCCCCGTACGATATCGTCGCCCTTGCAATCGAGATTTTGTTCTGCCGCGTCCAGATCCCGAGTTTGCCTGCGCTGAGCGGCTGGTCGTCGGTGCATTCGATCGCCAGGCGGCGGTCGAAGTAGAAGCGGATTTTGCCGTGGCTGACGCTCGCGGCGACAGAGAACCAGGAGTGGTGCAGCGTGTGGCCGGAGGCTTCCAGGCCGGCGTTCGGCGCGGTGGCAAGCACTTTGCCGTTGCGCGAAACCACGCAGCCGCGCCCAGCGCTTAAAACAGTAAATAAATACCCTTCGCTCAAATCCTTCCCGTTGCCGTGAATCACGAGATTCAAGTCATGGCCCTCTTCTTCGCCATATTGGCGGTCGGCGCGGGGCGCCATCAGTACTTCCATGGCGACGGAGCCTTTGGCGGCGTGTTTGTGCCAGATCACGGCGTCCTGCTGCGCGCGGCCGCCGTACCATTCGTAATCGGGACTGCACGACCAGCGGTTGATCTGCCCCCAATCGCCGCTGGACGTGTGCCAGTCGGTAATGCGGCCGGCGAAATGGTAATCGCGCCAGCCAGTGGCGTGAATGGCGCAATCGAAATGCGGTAGCGCCGGAAGTTTGATCGTGGGAAGATCGTCGCCGGCCGGAATCGGCGCCGCCGTCTGGTCGTCCACGATCAGCTCGCCGCCGGAATACAGAGGCAGTGCAATCTGCATGAAATTCTGATCGGTGGGCCAGGGCTTCAGCATCCACTGCGGCGAATAGATCGAGAGTTTTTCCGAACAGCGCTGGTAATATCGCGCCATGCAGCGTTCGCTGCCCTCTTCGCCCGGCGCAACATCGCGTCCGGCGGTCAGCGCGGACGCATCGATCGCGGCGAAGTCATCGAAATACGCATTGGCGCCGTCTCCCGCAGTGCACAGGCCGCACAATCCAGCGGCCTCCAGCGCGTCTTTGACGCGCAGCACCGGCTCGCTGTCAACAAAGCCCTGCGTCACGCCGTCGCGACGGAAGAGCGCCAGGCGCCGCCAGCCTGATCCGTATTCCGGCACGGCCGCTTCGGCCAGCACCTTCTCGTCCTTGCCGGACTTTCGCACCATTGCCACCGACCGGCCATGGTCGCGCAAGCGAAGTTCAAGGCGCGAGCCGTCGGCGGCCGATTGCCATACGCCCGCTTCGCCTCCCCGCAACAACACCGCCGCGGCAACGCGATAGTCTTTCCAGTTGTCGGCGCCGATCGAGGCGGACGAGGCGCCGGTGGCATGCACGGAAAACGTGGTGTTCTGGTCGGCAATCTGCCCGGTCAGATCGAATCGTCCGCTCTGCAATTTCCAGCCGCCCTTGGTTTCAGGGGCACGCATAAAATCGTCCGTAACATTGACGGCGGCCGTCTGCTTCGGCGCGTATTGAAAATCGGCAAACGGCATCGAGCACGATGAGCCGCACGCGTCGCGCAGCACATTGACGAGAAACGGATCGACTTTCCGTCCGCGCCACATCGACGAAAATCCCGCCGCGACGCCGAGAAAATAAAGCTTCCCCTTCCCCACCGTGCGGACCATCAGCGCCCCGCATTCTTTCCGGTTGCTCTGATTGCGCGACTGTCCGCCGAAGATCGAGACGCCCGCAACGCCTGGATCGAGCGGGATGCAGTTGCAGGTCACGTCCGATGGGTAAGGCGTGACGGCCGGCAGGCCTTTGAAGAATGGCGACGCGTCAGAAATCAAAGTCGTGCCGGCGAATGAGGCGTTGCTGTCGGGCAGCAGGAATAGATTTTCGGTATCGTCGCGTTTCGTGAAATCTTCGGGAAGGAATTCAACGATCGCTGTGCGGCCGGATTTCAAATACGCCAGCAGCGTTGCTTCGTACGCCGCGTTTGAACCGCAACGCGAATCGGAGGTAAATAGTACGCTGATGTCTTTGAGTTCATCAATTTTGCCGACCTGGTCTTCGCGCACCCGCACATACGGAATTCCCAGAGAGACCAGGTGCCCTTCGAATCCGCTGCGGTAAGACCCGGCGATGCCAACCAGGAACGGCGGTCCGGCTTTAGGAAGTTCCATGGGAGGAATGGGCGGCGCGGGCGACTTTGGATCAGTGGTGCGGGCCTCTGTGCCCGCAACGGGTGACTTCGGATCTACACTCGCTTCATTTGTCTTGACGGGCGCTGAGGCCCGTCCCACTAACTCCGGCGGCGCCGTGTCCGGCTCGGCTGGGTCGGGCTTCGGGCCCGGTCCGAAAGGTTCAGCCAATGCAACTACGCGCGGCGGCGCCTTTGTCTTCTCATGCTCCAACGCGCCGTTCGGACTGAAATTGTCGTCGTTGCTCAACGCAATCTGGTCGAGCTTCAGGTTGTCTTCGCGCTCATAGAGCGTCAGTACATGCTTGCCGGGCTTGAGTTCGACCACAGGACCGCGCACCCAGTGCCAGCGCGCATACGTGCCGTCGTTGCCCATCAGATACGGCGCGCCGTTGTCGAGGGCCGCGGCGACCGAGTTGGCGCAGCCATCCGACCACCACGCGCGCACCCAGACGCGGTAGCAGCCGTGCTGCGCGATCTCCACCGCGTACTCCGCGGAGCCTTCGACCTTCGGCGGCTTGCCCGCGAATTCGTCGATTTCCAGGCAACGCCCGCCCGCGGCGTCGCGCCGCTCAGCCTTGTGCATCGGCGGGACGATCGCCATCGCATCAGCGGCCTGAAGCACAACCACGGCGCGTCCCTTTCCCGAGAGATCGGAAGCGGCCATGTTGTCGTAGGCTTCATCGGGACCGCTGATGCGGGGCGATCGCAATGCAACGCCCAGCGCGACACACGCGCAGACGCCCGCCGCGCGCGCGAACCACGCCCGCCAATCTTTTCGCGCAATCCGCGCAAATCCCGGTTCGAATTCGGCGCTATGAGTAGACGCGAATCCACCCGCGAGCGCCCGCGCCGCATCGCGCGAACGCTGACGCTGCGCGGCGCATAAGCCGATGACCGCGGCGAGCAAAAATCCCGGGCCGTTGATCAGCAGCACGGTGAAAATGGAACTGGCCGCGAGCGTCAGCGCCGAAACGCCGGCCGCAACGGCCGGCATTGAATCAACAGTAGCACTTTCCATTAAAAGTGTGCCCCTGGTGGCTTGTCCACCAGTGGTCGTACGGCCCGCCAGCGCGGCTCCGCCGGCGGCCAGCAGCATCAGCGCGAAACAGACGGCGGCGGGGATTCCATATTCGACGGCGATCACCAGATAGCCAGGGTTCGTGCCGCGCTCGACGCGATTCTCCGCCGGCGCCGGCAGCGCGCCGCGGTACTGCGCCGAACCGGCGACATGCTGGTACGTGGCCGGCCCATGTCCCAGCAGCGGCCGGTCGGCAATCGCCCGGGCGCTCGAACAGGCTTCGATCGCGTGGCGCCGCACATGCCCGCCTGCATCGAAGACGCCGACGCTGCCGGCCAATTCCACCGCCTGATCGCGCGGCAACACGTGAAACGCGATCAAGCCGCAGGCAAAAGCCAGCGCGATCACCGCCGGCCGCAGCAGCTTCGCAAAATGGGCGACGATCAGGGCGCTCAAGCAGAATACGATCAGCGCCGGCAAGCTTAGCAAGGTGATCGCTGCAACAAGCAGGAAGCCGCACAGCATGGGCGTACGCCAGCGGCGCAATGGCGCGGGCAGTCCTGCGATCTCGCCGATCACAAACGGCGTCCCCGCCGCGACGCAGGCCCCGTAGAGCGTGCGGTTGTCGAGCAATCCCGCCACGTTCACCGCTTCGGCTTTCAGCAAGTATTGAACGGTCGCAACGATCACTGTCGCGAGCGTCGCTCCGGCAATGGCAAGCCGCAGAGCCCGTTCGCGGGCATACGCGATGTTGGCGAACAGCAGCGAACCGATCACGAGCAGCGCCGCGACTTTCAGGACGTCGAGCAGCGCCGGTCTGAGCTCGCCCGAGCCGGCCACGGCCAGCCCGGCGAGCGCGGCGACGGCCCAGCCAAGCGACAGGCCGATCGGCCGCGGCAAAGCGCATTGGCCGCCAAGCCATTGCGCCGCCCACACGAGGCACCAGCCAATCAGTACGATATCCGCGGGATGGAATGGTCCGATGCGCCAGAGCCGCGTCAGCGACGCGATGATCAGCAACACGCCAAAACCGATGAGCACCGGAGTTGGCGAGGATGCTTCGGATGGGTTGCGTGTGGCTGGCATGCGTGAAAATGAATCTCCCCCTTGGGATATAGCTGAGTACACCGGTGGGTCACGCGAAAAATCCGCCGTTGGCTAAACTAAAGTATGGTTCCGACAGGACGCGTGGTACGATTTGCGACGTGGACAAGAATGACGAATCTAAGCGCAACTGGTTGGATAGATACGTTCCAACTCTTAATCGGCTGATTATCCACAACAGACCTTTTCAGATTTCATTGCTAACGTTGATTGTGACGACATTGATGTTCGGCGCCTGGATCTATTTTGCGATATGGGGATTAAAACAAATGCAGGCCCAAAGCGGCGAGAGTTTGGGCGAATTGGTGCTGCACGTTTTGAAGGATTATCATGTATTGTTGCTTGTCCATCCGTTGCTAATCCTTGGGTTCACAGCGGCCGTCTGCGAATCCATCGTTCGACTTACATCGAAAAAGCGCACGAATTCGCATGAAGCGCCATAACGGCGCGCCACGCGGCCAATTTTCTGAGACTGCATGGGCGTCCCGCCCATGGCGAAATTTGACGGATGGAATCGGAGCTGGGCGCAGGCTCACCCGGCGTGATATGCGTCCCGTTCCGTCCAGCCGTGACGTTCGACATTGGCGGGATGCCCATGCCACGAATTAAAAATCAAACCCTCGCGACGGCTTTTTCTTATCCACCGGCGCCGCGGCGGCTGGCGCGGCGGGGCTGCGGCTGGCCACGGGCTTGGCCGTGGATGTCGGCTGCATCACTTCGTCGGCGGACGTGCCCCGCTTGATGCCGCGGAACATCAACTGCAGGTCTTCCGGCGTGGAGCTCGACGCCATCGCTTCGTTTTCGGTGACCGTTCCCTTGCTCCACAGTTCGTACAGCGCCTGGTTGAAGGTCTGCATCTTATGGTGGTGGCCTTCCATGATCGCCTTTTCCAGGTCGCGCGTGCTGCCTTCTTCGATCAACTGCTTGATGTAGGAGGTGTTGAGCATGATTTCGATCGCGGCCACGCGGCCCTGGCCGTCGGCGCGCTTGACCAGGCGCTGGCTGATGACGCCGCGCAACACCAGCCCCAATTGCATGCGGACCTGGTTGGCCTCCGGGCCTTCGAAGGTGTCGAGGATACGGTCGAGCGACTGTTTGGCGTCGTTGGTGTGCAGGGTCGAGAACACCAAATGTCCGGTTTCCGCGGCGGTGATGGCGAAATGGATGGTCTCGGCGTCGCGCATTTCGCCCATCAGGATCACATCCGGGTCCTGGCGCAGCGCGGCGCGCAGCGCGCGATGGAGTTCGTGCGTGTCGAGCCCCAGCTCGCGCTGATTGATCAGGCTCAGTTCGTCCGTGTACACGAATTCGATCGGGTCCTCGATGGTGA
>PLYG01000191.1:0-157 GCA_003153335.1 Betaproteobacteria bacterium
CGTCAACAGCCTGGCGGACCTGAGCCGCGCCCATCTTTTTCGCATGACTTCGCCGAGCGGCGAGGTCTGAGATTCTGTTCCGGGTGAGCGGGGGGATGAGCGGGAATCATGGTGGTCCACCCGGCGTTCCCCGCCAAGACCTTCGCCGAGTTCGTCG
>PLYG01000191.1:172-4018 GCA_003153335.1 Betaproteobacteria bacterium
AGGCGGGCAAGCTGCGTGCGCTCGCCAACACCGGCAGCGCACGCTCCCCGCTGCTGCCGGATGTTCCGACCGTCGCCGAGTCCGGACTCAAGGACTTCGCCATCGCCACCTGGTTCGGCCTGTTGGGGCCGGCCGGCATGCCGGCAGAGCTGGTCTCGCGCATTCAGCGTGACGTGGCGCACGTGCTGGCCAGCCCCGAGGTCCGCAGTCGCTGCGTCGACTTGGGTGTCGACATCGTGGCCAACTCACCCGAGGAGTTCGGCGAGTATCTGCGCACCGAAGTGGCGCGCTATGCGAAGGTGATCAAGGAGGCCGGCATCAAACCCGAGTAACACGCCCGGGGACAGCGCCGAATGATCTCCCTTTAGCTGCGTCCAACGACAGGCACACCCATCANNTGCCGACAAATAAAACCCGCAGCCGGTACCCTTTCGCGGCCGGCCAATTCAACCGTTAGTGCATGTGTTCAAGCACGCCGCGGCGTCAGCGTGTCGATGAACCGCAACGCGTATTCGCGCACCTCATCCCAGACTTCCCCCTTGCCGATCCCCTTGCTGATCCGATCCAGCCGCGCGAGTTCGGGCAACAACAGCGACAGCGCGCGGCCGTCGACCCGCCGCAGTGCGCGTTCCATGGGAGCTTGGCGTTTGCCCCAGACCCGCGCATTGCGCAGCGCGGTATCCGTGCGCTGGCCCTCGCGCGACGCCTGCGCGACCGCGAGCAGCGCATGCGTGTCGTCGGCCACCTGCCACAACACGAGCTGCACGCTTTCGCCTTCGGCCTGCAACCCTGCGAGGATGCGGCAAACCCGCACGCGGTCGGCGCCCAGCAGGGCCTCGGACAGCCCGCCGTTGTCGTAGCGCGCCACATTGGCGACGACGGACTCGATCGCTTCCTGCGTGAGTTCGCCCGCGGGCAGCAGGAGCGCGAGCTTGTCGATCTCCTGCTGCGCCGCGAGCAGATTGCCCTCGGTCAGATCGGCCAGGTATTGCAATACTTCATTGGTCGCACGCTGGCCGTTACGGGACAGCCGCTCTGCGATCCATGTGGGCAAATCGTCGCGCTCGAGCGGGGGGATGGCGATCGCGACACCGGAGCCTTCGAGCGCGGCGAACCAGTTGCTCGACAAGGCGCCGCGCTCCAGCTTGGGGCAACTCACCAGCAACACGTTGTCGGGCGACGGGCTGGTCCCGACCGCTTCCAGCACGCCCGCCCCTTCCACGCCGGGCTTTCCGGTGGGGATGCGCAGGTCGAGAATGCGCCGGGAGCCGAACAGCGACATGCTTTGATTGACGGCGGCGAGCGCCTGCCAGTCGAAGCCGGAATCCGCAACCAGCAGCTCGCGTTCCGCAAAGCCGGCCTTGGTCGCCGCATCGCGAATGGCCTGCGCCGCTTCGATCTGCAGCAGCGGCTCGTCGCCATGCAGCACATAGACCGGCGCCAGCGGGCGCTGCAGGTGCGAAGCGAGTTGGGTGAGTTTCAGCTGCATGGCTTGGCGCGATAGGCGCGGCGCGAAAGAACAGACTGCGCGCGGACCACGCGCCGCATCAGGTCAATGCTTATGTTGATGTTCCTGGCTGGTACCGAGTCCGCGCACCTGGGCTTGCACGTCGACGGTCTCGCGCTTCTTGTCCGGGTACTCGATGGTCAGCTTAAGCGGAACCATCTCGCCGTTTTTCAGCGGCTGCTTGAGGTCCATCAGCATGATGTGAAAACCGCCGGGCGCCAGCCGGACCTGCTTGCCTGCCGGCAAATCGATTTTCGGCGCCTCGCGCATGGTCATCAGATTGTTCTTCATTTCCATCGCGTGCACCTCGACCGTCGCCGCGATCGGGCTCTCGGCCTTGACCAGCGCCGCGTCCCTGGTGCTGGTGATATCAAGGAAGGCGCCGGTGGCGAGCTGGCCCGGCACCGCGCCGCGCACCCATGCGTTGTCGACCTTGACCTGTGCGTGCGCCTGCGTGGCGCCCAGCGCCAGCGCCAATGCGGTCGCGCGAAGGATGCGCAGCGCCAGCAGAGATGTAGCTATGGACAGCGCCCTCATTTCAGCACCCGGATCAGGCTCGAGGTATCCCAGCGCCTGCCGCCCATCTTCTGTACGCTGGCATAGAACTGGTCGACCAGCGCGGTCACCGGCAATAGCGCGCCGTTCTTGCGCGCTTCTTCGAGACAGATGGCCAGGTCCTTGCGCATCCAGTCGACGGCAAAACCGTAATCGAACTTGTCGGCCACCATGGTCTTGCCGCGATTCTCCATTTGCCACGACTGCGCCGCGCCCTTGCTGATCACGTCGAGCACCTTCTCCACATCGAGCCCGGCCTTCTGGCCGAAGTTGATACCTTCGGAAAGCGCCTGGACCATGCCCGCGATGCAGATCTGGTTGACCATCTTGGTGAGCTGGCCGGCGCCCGGCCCGCCCATCAGCGTGACAGCGCGGGCGTAATGTTGCAGCACGCCCTCGGCCCTGGCGTAAACGTCGGCGTCGCCGCCGACCATGATGGTGAGCTTGCCGTTCTCGGCCCCTGCCTGGCCGCCCGACACCGGCGCATCCAGGAAGCCGACGCCACGCTCCTTGGCAGCAGCGTACACCTCGCGCGCGACAATGGCCGAGGCGGTGGTGTGATCGACCAGCACGCTGCCGGATGCGATCCCCGCCAGCGCGCCGTCTGCCCCCATCGTCACGTGGCGAACATCGTCATCGTTGCCCACGCACATCAGCACGATGTCGGCGCCCTTCGCCGCCGCGGCGGGCGTCGGCGCCGACGCGCCGCCATGCGCCGCCACCCACTGCGCTGCCTTGTTCGCGCTGCGGTTGTACACGGTGACTTGGTGCCCCGCCTTGGCCAGATGTCCGGCCATCGGATAGCCCATCACCCCCAGGCCGATAAATGCGAGTCGCTGATTTCCGCTCATGGCACGATTTCCTTTTCTGTCTTTGATGTCTGTCGTTTGCTGGCTGCTCAGGCGGCGATCAGGGTGCGCGCGACCTGCACGGCGCTCCGCACCTGGTCGGGCGCCGTGCCGCCGATGTGATTGCGGCTCGCGACCGAACCTTCCAGCGCCAGCACCTGATAGACATCATCAGCGATAGCCGGCGAGAACGCCCGCAATTCCGCCAACGGCAGGGCGGCGAGATCGCAACCCCGGCTTTCAGCGTGGCGCACCGCGCGGGCCACGGTTTCATGCGCATCGCGAAACGGCGCGCCTTTCTTGACCAGATAGTCGGCCAGATCGGTTGCGGTTGCAAAGCCTTCGCTGGCCGCGCTGCGCATCCGTTCGGCGTCGACCTCGATGCCGCCTATCATGTCCGCGTAAATTGTGAGCGTCATCACCAGCGTGTCGACGGTGTCGAACAGCGGTTCCTTGTCTTCCTGATTGTCCTTGTTGTAGGCCAGCGGCTGGCCCTTCATCAGGGTGAGCAAGCCCACCAGATGGCCGTTGATGCGGCCGGTCTTGCCCCGCACCAGCTCGGGGACGTCGGGGTTCTTTTTCTGCGGCATGATCGATGACCCGGTGCAAAAACGGTCGGCCAGATCGATGAAGCCGAAGCGCGGACTCATCCACAGAATCAGCTCTTCGGACAGGCGCGACAGGTGCGTCATGATCAGCGCCGCCGCCGCGCAGAATTCGATCGCGAAATCGCGATCCGACACGGCGTCCAGCGAATTGCGCGACACGGCTTCGAATCCCAGCTCCCTGGCGACCATTGCGCGGTCGATCGGAAAACTGGTGCCCGCGAGCGCCGCGCTGCCCAGCGGCAGCCGATTGACCCGCTTGCGGCAATCGCGCAGCCGCTCCACGTCGCGCTCGAGCATTTCAAAGTAGGCCAGCAGGTGATGGCCCAGG
>PLYG01000152.1 GCA_003153335.1 Betaproteobacteria bacterium
TGCACGAGGACTGGGGCACGACGCCCGCCGCCATCGACTGCGCGTTAACCGTGGCGGACGAAACCGACACGCAGGTCGCGATTCATACCGATACGCTGAACGAGGCCGGGTTCGTCGAGACCACGGTGGCGGCGTTCAAGGGCCGGACCATACACACGTACCACACCGAGGGGGCGGGCGGCGGTCACGCGCCCGACATCATCAAGGTGTGCGGCGAGGCCAACGTGTTGCCGTCGTCGACCAACCCGACGCGGCCGTTCACCATCAATACGCTCGACGAACATCTGGACATGCTGATGGTCTGCCACCATCTGGATCCGGCGATAGCCGAGGACATTGCGTTTGCCGAATCGCGGATACGGCGCGAAACCATCGCCGCCGAAGACATCCTGCATGACCTGGGCGCGTTTTCGATGATTTCCAGCGACAGCCAGGCGATGGGGCGCGTGGGCGAAGTGATCCTGCGCTGCTGGCAGACCGCGCACAAAATGAAAGCGCAGCGCGGCAGTCTGGGCGGCGATCCGGGCGGGTCCGCGGGGAATGATAATTTCCGGGTCAAGCGTTATGTCGCCAAATACACCATCAACCCGGCGCTGACACATGGTATTGCGCACGAAGTCGGGTCGATCGCCGTCGGGAAATGGGCGGATCTAGCGTTGTGGAAGCCGGCGTTCTTTGGCGTCAAGCCCAGCCTGATCCTCAAAGGCGGGACGATTGCGGCGGCGATGATGGGCGATCCGAATGCGTCGATTCCGACGCCACAACCGGTCCACGGACGGCTCATGTTCGGCGCTTTTGGCGGATCGCTTGCCAGGAGTTCGCTCACCTTTGTTTCACGCGCCGCTTTCGACGCCGGCATTGCGGAGCGGCTCGGCCTGGCCAAGACCATGGCGCCGGTCGGCAATGTGCGCAAGCTGAAGAAGGCCGACATGATCCACAACGACTATCAGCCGGTGATTTCCGTCGATCCGGAAACCTATCAGGTGCAAGCTGATGGACAGACGTTGTGGTGCGAGCCGGCGGCGACGCTGCCGATGACGCAGCGGTATTTTCTGTTCTGATTGCGATGCTGCGCATAGAGCGCCTGCTGCCAGCAGTGGACCACGCGCGTCAAGCCAGCGCGACCCTGACCCTGCCGTTTGAATTGCGGCGGCGCAGCCGGCTGCTGGTGCGGCTCGACGATGGCGAGGAGGCAGGTTTGTTTCTGGAGCGCGGGACCGTCTTGCGCGACGGCGATGAACTGGCCGCCATTGACGGGCGCATCGTACGCGTGGTCGCCTCCGAAGAAAGAATCTACGTGGTGCGGCCGAGCGCGGTTTGCACCTTGGCGCAGGCGGCCTATCATCTGGGCAACCGCCACGTGCCGGCCGAGATCGGGGCCGACTTCCTGAAAATCGAACGCGATCCCGTGCTGCGCGACATGCTGGTGCAGGCGGGGGCGCTCGTCAGCGAGGCGACCGCCGCCTTCCAGCCGGAGCCCGGCGCGTATGGCGGTGGGCATCGGCATGGGCATGACGCCGGGCATGACGAAGAATACGGACTGGCGCAGTCGGTGTTTGCGCTGCGCCATGGCGGCCGCGCGCCGTGATGCACGACACAATGGCTAATGTGACTCAGCCGTCGCAGCCGCCATCCATGACCGCGCCGACAACGCAGTTGCCGCACTCGTCGCCGGGTCTGCTCGCCCGGCTGCTGCATCTGGCGAGCACGCTGCTGCCAGTGGGCGCGTTCAGTTATTCGCAAGGCCTGGAATGGGCGGTCGAGTCGGCAATTGTGACCAATCGAGCGAATGCCGAGCGCTGGATTTTCGATTGCCTGCGGTGGTCGGTCGGGCGGTATGAGGCCCCGCTTCTCGTTGCGGCGCAGCGCGCATGGCTGACCGGCGATGACGCGCGGGTGAGCGAACTGAACTTGCGAATGACCGCGACGCGGGAGACCAGGGAGCTGCTGGCTGAAACACTGCAAATGGGCTACTCGTTGCGCCAATGGTGCAGCGACACCGGCGCCCTGGACGCGCCGTGGCTGGAACGGGTTGGTCGCATCGATACACCTGTGTATCCGGTACTCTTCGCGGCCGTTGCCGCAGCCTGGGGACTGGACGCACGGACTATGATTACCGTGTATCTCTGGACGTGGCTGGAAAATCAGGTCAGCTCTGCAATGAAAGCGGTGCCCCTGGGGCAGTCCGACGGTCAGCGTATCCTGCTGGCGGCCGGGTCTGTGCTCGACGCGGTCGCGCAGCAGGTGATCGAGCGCGCCGATGTGGCGCCGCCGAGCCGATGGACTACACAGTGTCCGGGACTGGCTATTGCCTCGTCCTGCCACGAGGCGCAGTATTCACGATTGTTTCGTTCCTAACGGGTGAGGTTGATGACGGTGGCGAATCCGGAGCAGGGCAAGGCGCGTCCACCAGGACTCTTGCGCGTCGGTGTCGGCGGGCCAGTGGGTTCGGGCAAGACCACGCTGGTCGAAGTATTGTGCAAAAAAATGCGTGATCGCTACGAGCTGGCCGTGGTCACCAACGATATCTATACCAAGGAGGATGAACGCCTGCTCGTCGCCGCGGAGGCGCTGCCCGCCGAACGCATCATGGGCGTGGAGACCGGAGGCTGCCCGCACACGGCGATACGCGAAGACGCATCGATCAATCTGGAGGCGGTCGCCCGGATGCACCGGAGATTTCCAGCGCTTGAACTGATCTTCGTCGAAAGCGGCGGCGACAACCTCGCGGCGACGTTCAGCCCTGAGTTATCGGACCTGACGCTCTACGTAATCGACGTCGCAGGCGGCGAAAAAATACCGCGCAAGGGGGGGCCGGGCATCACCAAATCGGACCTGCTCATCATCAACAAGACCGATCTGGCGCCTTATGTCGGCGCCTCGCTTGCCGTGATGGAAAGCGACGCGCGCAGGATGCGCGGCGATCGTCCCTTCGTGTTCACCAATCTGAAGACCGGCGCCGGTGTCGATATGGTCGTCGAGTTTGTGGTCGAGCGCGGCATGTTGGCCCGATAAGTTGCCGGACTATTCCGGGCGGAGTCCAATTATTGACGACAGCGCGGCGTGCCTAGCGGATGGGCGCCGCGGTCGCCAGCGCGGTATCGACAATCTGTTGCGACAAGTGGGGTGCAAACAGCCCGATGAAGTCGTACATGTAGCTGCGCAAGTAGGTCCCGCGGCGCAATGCCAGGCGCGTCGTGCTGGGCGCGAACAAATGGTCGGCCGGCAGCATCGCGAAATCCTTGTCGCGCGCGGGGTCGTAGGCCATCTGGGCGACGATGCCGACACCCAGGCCCAGCTCGACATAGGTCTTGATCACATCGGCGTCGAGCGCCGTCAGCGCAATGTTCGGCGTCAGCCCCTTGGCGGCAAATGCCGCGGAAATGGCCGATGCGCCGGTGAAACTGAAGTCGTAGGTGACAATCGAATATTTGGCCAGCAATTCAATCGTCAGCCGCTTTTCGCGGGATAGCGGATGGCCGCGCGGCATGATCACGCAGCGATTCCATTCATAGCAGGCCAGCGTGACCAGTTCCGGCGCGCTGGCCAGCGCTTCGGTGGCGATTCCCAGATCCGCCTCCCCGTTGACGACGAATTCGGCGACCTGCACCGGGTTGCCTTGATGGAGCAGGAGTCGCACCTTGGGAAAGCGCTCGGTGAATTGCTTGATGGCGGGCGGCAGCACGTAGCGCGCCTGGGTATGGGTCGTCGCGATGGTCAGCGATCCTTCATCGCGCGCGCGATGCTCGTCGCCGACGCGCTTGAGGCCCGCGGCTTCGATCACCAGCCGGCGGGCGCGTTCGACGACCAGCCGGCCTGGTTCCGTGAGGCCGGTGAAGCGCTTGCCGCGGCGGACGAAAATCGCCACGCCGAGCTCGTCCTCGAGGTGGCGGATCTGTTTGCTGATGCCGGGCTGCGACGTGAACAATGCTTCCGCCGCATCGGAGATGTTGAGGCCATGATCTACAATGGCGACGAGGTAACGCAGTTGCTGCAGATTCATGGCGTCCGGGCGGCTTACGATCCGGTGATTATAGTCGGACGGCAACGCAGCCGCGGCGCGGCCGCGCGCCAAGTGCACTGAATGGCCCAGTACTTTTCCATCCATCCCACTCATCCCCAACCCCGGCTGATCGCCAAGGTCGCTGCGATCGTGCGGGATGGGGGCCTGATCGCCTATCCGACCGACTCGTCGTATGCGATCGGCTGTCATCTCGGCGATCTGGCGGCGGTGCAGCGAATTCGCCGCATACGCGGGCTCGGCGACAGCCACCATTTGACTCTGGTGTGCCGCGACCTGTCGGAAATTTCCAGGTATGCGCGGGTCGACGACCGGCAGTTCCGCCTGCTCAAGCGCGGAACGCCGGGCGGTTACACCTTCGTGCTCAAGGCCACGCGCGAAGTGCCGCGCAGGCTGCAGCATCCCAAGCGGAGCACCATAGGCATACGGGTGCCCGACCATCCGGTGGCGCTTGCTCTTCTGGCCGAGCTTGACGAACCGCTGATGTCGTCGACGCTGATACTGCCTGGCGAGACCGAGCCCATGCAGGAACCGCTCGCGATACGCGCGGCGCTGGAACGCCAACTCGACGTTGTTGTCGACGGAGGCGTATGCGACGGCGGGGCCACGACGGTGATCGATCTGGCCATCGATCCGCCCGAAATCGTTCGTTACGGCCGCGGCGATCTCGCGCTGCTGGGTCTCCAGCCGGCAGGGCTGTAGGGGCGACCTGCTAGAATACAGCCCATGGACTTTTCATTGATCGAAACGATACTGCTGTACGCCATTCCGGTCATTTTCGCGATCACGCTGCACGAAGCCGCGCATGGATATGTAGCCAGAATGTTCGGCGACAATACGGCGTACATGCTGGGACGCGTCACTCTCAACCCCATCAAGCACATCGATCCGGTCGNNCAAGCCGGTGCCGGTCAATTTCGGCAACCTGAACAATCCCAAGAATGACATGTTCTGGGTCGCTGCGGCGGGCCCCGGTGCCAACCTGTTCATGGCGCTGCTGTGGGCGCTGGCGCTCAAGTTTGCCGGGCCGCTGGACGAGCCGGGCTTTTTCGCCAAGATGGCGGAACAGGGGGTCATTATCAATGTCGTGCTGATGGTGCTCAATCTGCTGCCGATCCCGCCGCTTGACGGAGGCCGGATTATGGTGAGCATTCTGCCCAATGCGCTCGCCTATCGCTTTGCGCAACTGGAGCGCTTCGGATTCATGCTGGTCATTCTTCTGATGGCAACCGGCATGCTCAACGTCCTGATGAACCCGCTGGTGCGCGCGACGCTCGGCCTGATTACCACCGTATTCGGCATTTGAACTCTTGAACCATGTTTCCTGATCGCGTCTTATCCGGCATGCGGCCCACCGGCCGGATGCATATCGGCCACTACCATGGCGCCCTCAAGAACTGGGTGCGGCTGCAGCAGGAATACGAGTGTTACTTTTTCGTCGCCGACTGGCACGCGCTGACCACCAATTACGAATCTCCGGGGGTGATGCGCGAGAGCGTGTGGGAGATGGTGATCGACTGGCTGGCCGCGGGTCTCGATCCTGCGCAGTGCGCGATCTTCATCCAGTCGCGCGTCCCCGAGCATGCGGAACTCACTCTGCTGCTGGGCATGATCACCTCGGTCGGCTGGCTGGAGCGCGTCCCCACTTACAAGGAGCAGCAGCAAAACCTGTCCGACAAGGATTTGTCGACATTCGGGTTTCTTGGTTACCCGCTGATGCAGGCCGCGGATATTCTGATTTACCGCGCGAATCTGGTACCGGTGGGCGAAGACCAGGTTTCGCACCTGGAACTGGTGCGGGAAATCGCCCGCCGCTTCAATCACATTTATGGCCGGGAGTCGGGCTTCGAGGAAAAGGCGCGCGCCGCAGTGAAAAAGCTGGGCGCCAAACGCGCCAAGCTTTATGACCAGTTGCGCACCGAGTTCCAGCAGGAAGGCGATGACGACGCACTGGCCGCCGGGCGCGAACTCATCGAAAGCGCACAGAACCTCAACCACGGCGACCGCGAGCGGTTATTCGGCTATCTCGAAGGCAGCCGCATAGTAATCCTGCCGGAGCCGCAGGCGTTGTTGACCGAGTCGGCCAAGCTGCCCGGTCTGGACGGCCGCAAGATGTCGAAGTCGTACAACAACAGCATCTTCCTGCGTGAAGAGCCAGCGTCGATCACGCAGAAAATCCGGACCATGCAGACCGACCCGGCCCGCGTGCGGCGCACCGATCCTGGCGATCCTGCGCACTGCCCCGTGTGGCCGCTGCATCTGGTCTATTCCGACGAGACGACGCGCGAGTGGGTGGTCAAGGGCTGCAAGAGCGCCGGCATCGGCTGCCTCGAGTGCAAGCAGCCGGTAATCGACGCCGTCATCAAGGAGCAGCAGCCGATCATGGAGCGCGCCCAGAAGTTTCTTGACGATCCGGTGCTGGTCCGCAACATCGTTGCCGATGGCTGCGATCGGGCGCGCAAGGTGACTGCGGAAACGATGCGCGACGTGCGCGAGGCGATGGGCCTGGACTACGATTGATCAACCTATGTGTGGAGAACAGCCAATGATCCGTGGAATACGATCCATATCGATGATGTTGCTGGCGGCGGGCACGATGGCGCTGTCGCCGGTGCAGGCCGCGACGCCCGAGGAGGGGGCCGCCGAGGCTGCGCAAGCTTGGGCCCGCGCGATCACGGCGCACGATGTCGACGCGCAAATGAAACTGCTGCCCGCAACGATGTATACCAAGCCGGGCGAACGGGAGCGGAATCGCGCGCAGCGGTTGCATGAGAAGGAACTTGCAATCGTCAACAAGCAGAAATATCTGTCGTTCGATGTTCGCGCCGCATCGCAGACGCTGAAAATCAACAAGTTCACCGCGGTAGTGATGCCGTACCGCTCGATTTTGGTCGTTGCCGAGGGAAAGATACAGACCGATTCGGCGCTGATTGCGATCGCCGAAGAGGGAAGCAATCAATGGTCGGTGTTCGATGGCACCGGATATGGCAACGTCCGTTCGCTCAGGATGTTGATCCCGGGGTATACGACAGGGCTGAACGTGCCGCAGGCCGTGTCCAAGCTCATCACGGGCGAGTAGCTCCAGCGGCGCCCGTTTATCGCGGGAAGTGATCTATAATTGTGGTCTCGGACCCGGCCAAGCGCTCAACAGACTGCTAATGGCCCTTTGTATTGCCGGTCTGAAACCTGCCGCGGACGAAAAGCGTCCGCCGGCCGAATCATCAGGCGTCACACCGACGCCTGGGCTCGCGGCGCTGCATGTTGCGCAGCATCGTGACTCACAACTGACGAAAGGCAAGCGTCGCCGTAGCGCGCTGCCGGCGCCCGCGGAGAAGCGGGCCTTGCAGCCGTTGCCGATTTCACCCAACCATGATCGCAGTGAATTCCGCGGCTCCTGTCGCCGTTCCGGTACCCGGGGACGCCGTTCCGCCGCTGGCCATGATCTATGGCCAGCCGATGCTGGACATGCCGCAGGACTTGTATATTCCGCCCGAAGCGCTGTGCGTGTTTCTCGAGGCGTTCGAAGGGCCGCTGGATCTGTTGCTTTATCTGATCCGCAAGCAGAATCTGGATGTGCTCGATATTCCGATGGCGGCGCTGACGCTGCAGTACCTCGAATACGTCGAGATCATGCGCCAGACGCAGCTCGAACTCGCTGCGGAGTATTTGTTGATGGCCGCCGTGCTGATCGACATCAAGTCGCGGATGCTGCTGCCGCGGCCGCCGAACGCGACGGAGGACGCAGGCGACCCGCGTGCCGAGCTGGTTCGGCGTCTGCTCGCCTACGAACAGATGAAAAAGGCAGCGCGCGACCTCGACGAGATGCCGCGGGTCGACCGGGATTTCGAGCGGGTCGAAGTCTGGATCGAAAAGATTTCAACGGTGCGCTTGGCCCAGGTGCGCCCCGAGGATTTGCGTGCGGCGTGGGGCTTGATCCTGCAGCGCGCAAAGGTTAATCGGCATCATCTGATCAGCCGCGAGCAGTTGTCGGTACGCGATCAGATGACGCGGCTGCTGCGCCTCGTGCAGCCGGGACAGTTCATGGAATTCACCACGCTGTTCGCCTCAAAAGCTACGATTTCGATGGTGGTCGTCACTTTCCTGGCCATCCTGGAATTGTGCCGTGAAGGTCTGATCGACGTGGCGCAGGCCGAAGCATTCGCGCCGATTTACGTGCAATTGAAGCCGGCAGAAGGCATCGTACGGGAACCAGGCAATGGATGAATTGAACCGGATCAAACAAGTGCTGGAAACGGCGCTGCTGACCAGCCTCGAGCCGCTGTCGCCTGCCCAGATGGGAAAGCTGTTCGAACCCGTGCTTGATGGCGACCTCGTGCGGCGCATGCTCGAAGAGTTGCGCGGCGACTGGACGGGGCGCGGCGTGGAACTGGTGCAGCTCGCGACCGGCTGGCGTTTCCAGTCCCGCCGCGAGCTGCAAGTGTACCTGGACCGGCTGTCACCCGAGAAGCCGCCCCGGTATTCCCGCAGTGCGATGGAAACGCTGGCCATCATCGCCTATCGCCAGCCCGTCACGCGCGGGGACATCGAAGGCATCCGCGGCGTCGTCGTCGCCACCGAAGTGCTGCGCCGCATGGAGGAACGGCAATGGATAGAGGTAGTGGGACACCGGGAAGCCCCGGGCCGGCCCGCGCTGTACGCCACGACCAAGACCTTTCTTGATGACCTGGGGCTGCGTTCGCTGTCGGAGCTGCCGCCCCTTGCCGATTTAGATCACGCAACCCAGATCGAGTTAACCGATGCCAGACAACCGTATACGCCGACGCTCGACGCGGCCCTCGACAACGAAACAGTCATCGCCGGAGGGGCAGAGGCAAGCGCCGGCGCAAGCCCGGACGGACCGGAGGTCATCGAGCCCGCACCGCCATCCGGCGCATCGATCCACTGACGCAGGCAATGCCGGCGACGTGCCGGCGCAGCGCCTGCACAAAATTCTTGCGGCAAGCGGCGTAGGGTCGCTGCGCGCCATGGAAGAACTGATTATCGCCGGGCGCATCAGCGTCAACGGCAAGCCGGCGCATGTTGGGCAACCCGTGTCGCCGGCCGACATCGTGCGGGTCAACGGGCATATCGTGAAACTGCGCTGGCAGCAGCGCACGCCCCGGGTCATCCTGTACCACAAGCCGATGGGCGAGATCGTCAGCCGCGACGATCCGGAGAAGCGCGCCAACGTGTTCGACAAGCTGCCCAAGGTGCGCGGCATGAAATGGATCGCCATTGGTCGGCTCGACTTCAATACCAGCGGCTTGCTGATTTTTACCAGCTCCGGCGACTTGGCCAACCGTCTGATGCATCCCCGCTTCGAGGTAGAACGCGAATATGCGGTGCGCGTGCAGGGCAGCATGACGGAAGACCAGATGAAGCAGATGCTGCAGGAAG
>PLYG01000529.1 GCA_003153335.1 Betaproteobacteria bacterium
CCCCAGAGCACCGCCTTCTTGCCGCCCGCGTTCATGGCCACGTTGCCGCCTATGCACGAGGCGTCGGCGGAAGTCGGATCCACGGCGAACACCAGCCCCGCGTCTTCCGCCGCCTCCATCACCCGTTTGGTGACGACCCCGGCGCCGCAGTCGATGGTGGGAATGAGATCGGACCCGTTGTTGACCGCGATCCGTTCGATGCCCGACATCCGTTGCAGCTTTTCGGTGTTGATCACCGCCGACCTCGGGGTCAGCGGCACGGCGCCGCCGGTGTAACCGGTGCCGCCGCCGCGCGGAATGATGGTGAGTCCGAGTTCGATGCAACCTTTGACCAGGCCCGCCACCTCTTCCTCGGTATCGGGGTAGAGGACGACGAATGGGTACTCGACGCGCCAGTCGGTCGCATCGGTGACATGCGAGACGAGTGCCAGTCCGTCGAATGCAATGTTGTCGCGGCGGGTGTGGCGCGAAAGCACGCGCATGACCTTGTCGCGCAATAGTCCTGTCTGCACAAACAGGTTCTCGAAGCGCTTGACGGCTTCGCGCCCCGCCGCAATCAGTTGTCCGACCTTCTCGTTGCGGGACGCGTCCGCCGATCCGGCGCGTGCCTCGCGCCGCTTGTCGATTTCGCGCAACCGGTGATGCAGGGCATCAATCAACGCCTTGCGCCGCACCGGATTGTCCAGCAGGTCGTCCTGCAGATACGGGTTGCGCTCGACCACCCAGATGTCGCCCAGCACTTCGAACAGCATCCGCGCCGAGCGGCCGGTGACTCTTTCATCGCGCAATGCGCCCAGTATTTCCCAGCTCGATTCGCCCAGCAGGCGAATGACAATCTCGCGGTCGGAGAACGAGGTGTAGTTGTACGGAATTTCGCGCAGGCGCGACATGGGTGCGACTAAAGGCTATCGGAGGACCGTGAATTCTATCCCATTGCAGTGCAGCAGCGGCTCGCAATGGCTACAATGCGCGTTGCGAGCAAACCGGTTAGCGCCCAGCGGCGCGCAAAAAAACCGCTGCGTGTCTGCACTACCGCGGCAGAGGAAACCCCGACATGAATCTGGAGGCGAATGCAGCGCGCGCGCTGGTGGCACAGCGCCCGAACGACCCGGCTGCGCATTTTGCGCTGGCGCAGGCGCTGGATCGTGCGGGGGACCCGGATCGCGCAATCGCGAGCCTGCGCGCCGCGCTGAAGCTGGCACCCGGCTTCGCCGAAGCGCACAACTTGCTCGGCATCCTGCTGGCCGGCGCCGGTGAGTCCGACGCAGCCATGGCGAGCTTCCGGCAGGCGATCGCTGCCAAGCCGGAATATGCGCGGGCCTGGAACAATCTCGGCAACAGTCTGAAGGCCGCCGGCCGCCTCGCCGAAGCGGAAGCCGCGATTGCCGAGGCCGTGCGCCGGCAACCCGACTATCAGCTTGCGCAGCACAACCTGGGCGTAGTCCGCTACGACCAGGGGAAGAGCGAGGATGCCGTCGCCGCGCTCTCGGCGTCGCTGCAACTCAATATGAAGTTCCGGCCAAGCTGGATCGTTGGCGCAGCGGCGGAGCGCCAGCGGGGGCGGCTCGATGAGTCCATCGCCGCCTTTCGTCAGGCGATCGCGCTCGACCCGGCCCACAGCATGGACGAACGCATCGCGCTCGCTGAGGTGCTGAGCGAATGCGGCCTCGATGACGAAGCACTGCGGACCTATGCGGAAGCCCGCAGTACGCTGCCGGAGCCACTGCTGGCGGCACTCGGCTTTCACCTCACGTTGCCGCAGGTCTATCCCGACGCCGGCGCCATCGACCAGATGCGGTCGCGGTACGAGGCGGGGCTGGCCGAGATCGAGCGCGACTTCGAGCGCTTGCACGCGCACCTTGAAGGTGACGCGACGCTAGAAGCCTGGCGCTGGTCGAATTTCTTTCTGGCCTACCAGGGGCGCGATGACCGTGACCTGCAGCAACGCTATGCCCGGCTGGTGGCGCGTGCGATCGACAGCAACGCGCCGCATTGGCGCGCGCCGGTCCCGGCGAGCAATCCTGCCGGCAGACGTATTCGCGTCGGCTTCGCCTCGGCGTTCTTTGTCGATGGCACGGTGGGGCAGTACTTCCGGCGCTGGATCACGGCGCTCGAGCGCTCGGTGTTCGAGGTGTTTGTCTACCATGCCACCGCCAAACGCGACGCAGTAACCGACGACATCATGGCCCCCGCCGACAGGTTTCACTTCGCGCGCGGGGCGGACGCGAACATTGCGGCGCTGGCGGCGACGATGCGCGGTGATGCGTTGGATGTGCTGGTTTATCCCGAGCTCGGAATGGATGCGCGCTGCATGGTGCTGGCCGCGCTGCGCCTGGCGCCTGTCCAATGTGCGGGCTGGGGCCACCCGGTGACCAGCGGGCACGACACCATCGATCATTTCTTTACCGCCGGCGCGATGGAACCCGCCGACGCGGATGCGCACTATGTCGAGAAGCTGGTGCGGCTGCCGGGCATCGGCACCTCGTATCCGCGGCCCGCGATGTCGGACCAGCCGGTGGAAACGGCGCGCGTGCAGCTCCGCCAGCGCCTGGGCGTGCCGGCGGAGGCGCCGCTGTTTCTTTGCCCGCAAGCTCTGTTCAAGATCCTGCCCGACGACGACGCGCTGTTCGCGCGCGTGCTCGAAGCGGTTCCCGGTAGCATCCTGCTGGTGTTCGAAGGGCGCCACCGCGCGGTGACTGGACAGTTCCTGCGCCGGCTGGGCCTCGCGCTGACCGCACGCGGACTCAACGCCCGCGAAAGAGTCCGCATACTGGCGCGTATGCCGCGGCAGGACTTCCTGCAAGTGAGCGCGGCCTGCGACGCGATGCTGGATACCCAGCACTGGTCGGGCGGCAACACCAGCCTCGACGCGATCGCGGCGGCGTTGCCCATCGTTGCGCTGCCGGGCCGCTTCATGCGCGGACGGCAGAGTGCGGCGATGTTGCGAATAATGGGTTTAGACGGACTTATCGCCGCTGATGCCGATGATTACGTGCGCATTGCTGTGCGGCTTGCTGCTGATTCAACCTGGCGTGCCGATATTGCGAAGAGGATCGCTGCCGGCAGCGCGCGGTTGTTTGACGATGACGAACCACTGCGCGCGCTGGACGGGTTTTTGCGAAGTGCCGTTGCCGGCTGGCGCGCATAGTTGGGGTGGTCGCAAATCGAGGTACCACGTCGTTACAAAGATACGAAAATTCGTCCAGTCGCATCGGCGCACTTTCGGCGCGAAATTTCTACTCCGCCGGAACGTATAGCATTACTTGTCCTTCGGGACGGGTTATCGACGGGCCACCGAAGGGCATGTATTGGCGGGTTTCGAAAGACCGATTTGAAGTGCTGGACCGGGAGCGGCGCATTTGGTGGGGAAAAGATGGGAACGCCATTCCACAAATTAAGCGTTTCATCAGCGATGTCAAAGATGGCCGCGTTCTGCAGACTATATGGTTTTACAAGGATGTAGGACATACTCAGGAAGCGAAGCAGGAACTACTCGAAATGGTAGAGTTCGTCACTTCTGACGACGTCTTTATTACGCCAAAACCCACGCGCCTCATTCAGCGATTTCTCCAAATCGCCTCCGACAAGGAATCGCTGATCCTCGATTCATTTGCCGGTTCGGGCACCACAGGCCACGCAGTTCTCAAGCAAAATGCCGAAGACGGCGGCACGCGTCGCTTCATCCTTGTCGAAGTAGAGGAGGGCATCGCAAGAGACGTTGCGGCGCAGCGTGTGCGTCGCGCCAGCAGTGGCTATACGAACGCGAAGGGCCAAGAAGTCTCAGGTCTTAGTGGTGGTTTCCAGTTCTGTCGCTTGTCAGCATCGCCCCTGTTCTCGCCCGATGGCCAAATTCGTGCCGATGTCGGATTCGCTCAGTTCGCCGAGTTCGTGTGGTTCGCGGAAACCGGCACCGGGTTCGTGGGCCGCGCCGACTCGCCTCTGCTCGGCGTTCATGAAGGCCGAGTCGTCTATCTACTCTACAACGGCATTCTGAAGGACCGTTCGACGGATGGCGGCAATGTGCTTACCGCGTCGGTGTACGAATCGCTGCCGGATCATGTTGGGCCGAAGGTGATCTACGCCGCCGCATGTCGGCGGGGCGCTGCGCGCCTTGCACGTGAGAGCATTGTGTTCCGACAGACACCGTATGCGCTGGACGTTTGAATGAAAGCTGCACTCCAAACCGCGAACACGGAACTGGTGGCACATCGGATTCTGCTGGTCCGCGGCCAGAAGGTCATGGTCGACGCCGATCTGGCCGAACTGTACGGGGTTTCAACCAAGGCCTTGAACCAGGCGGTCAAACGGAATGCCGATCGTTTCCCCGCTGATTTCATGTTCCGCCTGACGGTTGCGGAGAAGCAGGAGGTGGTCACAAACTGTGACCACCTCGCGCGACTTAAATTTTCTCGCACACTGCCGTGTGCCTTCACCGAACATGGTGCACTGATGCTGGGCAACGTACTGAAATCGTCGCGCGCCGTGGAAGTGAGCCTGCTCGTCGTGCGTGCGTTCGTGCAATTGCGACAGATGCTGGCGACGCACAAAGAACTGGCGGCAAAGCTCGATGAACTGGAGCGCAAGGTGTCCGGTCACGACCAGGCTATTGCCGGACTGATCGACGCGATCCGGCAATTGATGCAAACGCCGCCGATATCGAAGCGGGGAATCGGATTTACTGCCGATCTCGACGTCAAGCGAAAGACCTGATGCAGTGAACACCTTCGCGCCCAAGAATTACCAGACTCAAGTGCTCGAGAGTGTGCGGCTGTATTTCGAGGCTTGTCACAACCTGCCAAGCGCATCTGTTGCATTCAACGCCGTAACTGAGAGCCTTTGGGGTCGTGGTTTGACGTATCACCCGCTCGCCGGTTTCCCTCCGGAAATGCCGTACTTCTGGCTGCGGGTGCCGACTGGCGGTGGCAAGACCTGGCTGGCTGCCAAGAGTGTTGCAGTAGTGAACACCAGTCTTTTGCGCCTGGAGCACAGCGCGATCATGTGGCTGGTACCCTCCAAGTCGATCCGCGACCAGACGTTGCGCGCACTGCGCGACCGCGCACATCCGTTTTACGCCGGGCTCAAAGACGCCGGGTCCGTAACCGTGTTGGACCTTGATGAGGCCAAGACAATCACGCGCTCAACATTTGACACATCTACCGTGGTCATTGTCGCGACGCGGCAAGCGTTTCAGGTTGAGGACGAGGAATGCAGGAAGGTTTACCAGCCGAGCGGCGCGCTGATGCATCACTTCGACAATCTTGCTCCAGACCAGCGACGCGAGTTACTGCGCGATGGTGACGGCACCACGCCCTATTCGCTTGCCAATGTGCTGCGGCTGCGCCGGCCTTTTGTGATTATCGACGAGGCCCACAACAATCGAACCAACCTAGCATTCGAGATGCTCGCCCGACTGCGGCCGAGTGGCGTGATGGAACTTACGGCCACTCCGGATATCGAGCACACCCCAAGCAATGTGCTGCATAGTGTTTCGGCTGCTGAGCTAAAGGCGGAGGAAATGATCAAACTGCCAGTGTTGCTCGAAACCGAGCCGAACTGGCAGCAATGTATTGCCGATGCTGTGGCTCGGCGCGATGCGTTGCAGAAATTGGCAGATGACGAGCGCCGACAGGGCGCACCCTATCTTCGGCCAATCGTGCTGATTCAGGCCGAGCCCCGTCGCAGCGGCGTGGAGACACACGACACCGAGCATGTTCGAAAGGAGCTGCTCGAGAATCAGCGAATTCCCGACACCGAGATTGTAGTGGCGACGGGGGAGGAGCGAGGTTTGGAGAAGATCGACGCTGACTACAAGCTAGGCGTTCTCGATCCAGACTGCGCAGTGAAATTTGTGATTACTCAAAAGGCCATTGCCGAAGGATGGGACTGCCCGTTCGCCTACATCCTGGTGAGCATGGCGTCGCTTTCTTCCGCGACCGCCGTTGAGCAGTTGCTCGGACGGGTGCTGCGGCAACCCCAGGCCCGGCGCCGCGTCAGCCGGGCACTCAACCAGTCGTACGCGTTTGTCGTTTTCCGCAATTTTGCGGAGACAGCAAATGCGTTGCGCGATCGACTCGTGGAAGGGGCTGGTTTCGAGCGCCGGGAAGTTGGCGAGTTTGTCGCCGCTGCCACTCTGGAGCAATCGCGACTGGATTTTTCGGGCCATTCTGGGCGCATCTCGATGCGACCTGTTCAGGTCGTACTGCCGGAAACGCCGGACTTGAAGAGTATTCCCAAAGCACTGCTCGACAAGTTGAACTGGAATGGGCCCTCCAATACCCTGACTATTGTTGCCTCGTTGACTGAAGACGACGCGGCCTCCCTCAGGAAGGCGGTTACGACCACCGAGGCCGGTCTGGCCATCGAACGCGCGGCCGAGTCGACCCGAACTACCGCCATTGAATTTTTCCTGACGCCAGCCGAACGCGGCGAGCGCTTTTGCGTCCCGCAACTGGCGTTGCGTGTTCAGGGCGTGTTACAGCTCTTTGATGACCCGGAAGTACTCGACTATCCGTGGAATTTGACATCGTTTGACGCGATACCAATATCCGCAGATTTCGCCACACTGGAAGCCGGGCTCAAGGTTTCCGAGGGTGGTAAGATCGATGTAGACGAAGCAAGCGGAAGGGTGTTTGCGCGATTCCTGCCAGAACTACAACGTGATCTAGGGCTATCGTATCGGCCAGAGAATTGGGACGAGGTTCGCATTGCGGCCTGGCTGTGCCGCAACTTGCCCGAGCCGTCGCTTACGCATGCCAGCAAACAGGCATTCGTTGCGGCCTGGGTAGGTGCGTTACTCGAAAAGCCCGGTTTCGATCTTGCAAGGGTTAACCTGCAGAAATTTCTCGTTCGCATTCTGATCGAGCAGCACATTCGCAACCTCCGAGGGCAGGCCATCGCGAAGGCATACCAGCAGACGCTCTTTGGAGAGGATCGGGCCGCGCGAGTGGCGGTCAGCGCCGAGCTGCCGTTCGAGTTCTACCCCCAGGCTTATGCACCAATTCGAGACTACGACGGCAGGTTTGGCCGGTTTGATTTTCGGAGCCACTACTACGGCCGCATTGGAGATTTCGACAGCAAGGAAGAATTCGAGTGCGCGGCATGGATCGATACGCAAGCACAACAGGGGCGCCTTCGGTTCTGGGTTAGAAACCTCGTTCGGCGTGAGGGTTGCTCGTTTTTTCTGCAAAAGGCCAATGGCCGGTTCTACCCGGATTTCCTATGCATGCTTAACGACGGGTCGGCGCTGGCAGTCGAGTACAAAGGCGGTGACCGCTGGAGCGATGCACAGGATGACCGGTTGATCGGAGAGTTATGGGCGGAACTGTCTGACGGGCGATGCCACTTCTCAATGATCAAGGAACGGCGGTTTGACGATATTGTGGAGAAACTGGTCTGACTGCAAGGGCGGCGCACGTCAACAAACCATGTCGCTCACTGCAGCGGTGAGCAAATAGTACCTAGGGACGACAACAAGAACGGCAGAGCCGCGGCATATGTTCTGACCAACGGTTTCCGATGCGGTCGAAACTCTCTCGCCGAAAGGCTGGAAACGGCCAAGAGCGGCCCGTCATCGCCTCCTCCCAATTCATTCCAAACCGGTCATTCCACTTCATCGTGGTCAAACTCTGGCCGCCTCGTGCGCTGCTGCATCACAAACCAGCCGAGCGCCGTTGGCCGTCAAGTCTCGCGGCGTTGGCGGTGGTGGACACCTGCACCGCATTTGCAGCACGAACTGACGAGAGCGAAACGTTGGTCCGCGAGGCAAAGCCGATTGGGCCGGGCATGATGTCGCCGAGCGTCAGACCGGGACTAAAGCGCGCCACGAAGCCGTCATAGGTGTTGGTCCCGATCAAGAATTTGCTCGCTCTCGACTATTTTGCCGATATCCGTGTGACCCACCCATGCGGCGAATGAATTACGGCGGATCCTAGATTTGCGAACGCACGACTGGATCACCCGTATTCCCGTGCCATGGCGCAATCTGAAACCGATGACAACACCTGTGGCGGCCTCAAATTATTAATCGCCTACCATATTCCATACCCAGCGCCCAACGGCGAAGCGCGTATACGCAGCCTTGATCGCAATAGCGTCGGTTACGTTCCCGCGCCCGAACCAATGAGTGAGCGCAGGCCAGCCAAACATCAACGCGTTATGGACGAATCCTGTTACCGCGCCTCCGCTGACCAGATCGACCACGGCCAACGGTGGCGCGAAGGCGACGCTGATACTGGCAACTCCGGTGGCAACGACATCCGTGGCAGTGATGACAACGCCGGCGCCATTGTGAATGTCTTGCACAAGCGCAGACCCGGTTTGTACTGCCACACCGACACCAGCGGCAACTCGACCAACGCCAGTAAGCACACGACCCGCTCCCTTGAACACTGAAGCTGCCTTCGCGTATTTGGCGGCCATTGCCTCAAACTTCGCAACCTCCTGCGTCGCTATCTGTGCGTCCGCACTTCCATTGATGGACTGAATCACATTCTCCTGATACATACCCATATACTTGTCGCGTGTGAGCCAATTGACGTACCAAGACTCTGAGCCCCACGGGTCATTGAAGAACGGATTTCCTGTGCGCCACCGAGTGTCCGCCAATGCCATTTGCGAATCAAACCAGTCTATTGCCTTTCCCCCCCAGGCAGCGTCGGCGGCCGCCGCTTTGGCGTTAGCCCAGTAGGAGTAGGCTTGGTAATAATCCTCCGCCGACTTCGCTGCCCCGCCGAGGCCAAGGAAGATTCCGGCGTAATCGGCGCCCGCGCTCGACTGGCCCTTCAATCCTGACGGGTCCATATTTGTGATCGGGTCACCCGACGCATACTGATAGGTATTGAGTGCCCGCGGATCCGTCTGCGGAATTGGGTCGGGGGAGAGGAATCGCGCCGTAATGCTGTCGTAATAGCGCGCCCGCATGTAGTACAAGCCGCTAGCTCCTTCCTGCATCATGCCCCAGCGTCCGAGCCAAGTGAACGGGTTGGCCGTATTTCCGACCGTCGTCACGGTCTCGCCATAAGGCGTTACACCATAACTGTCGGTCACGGTACCGCCGTCATTGGTCAGAAAGACCGTCGAGCCAACCTCGTCGAAATGATAATAGTGATGAGCGTTGTTCCCCGCATCGATAGCATAGAGTAACGAACCGTCGGGGAGATGCACGTAGTAGCGCTGATCTACGCCCGCGGACTTCACTGTCGCAATCGAAGGCAAACCCAATGCGTAATTCAAAACGTAGATTTCGGTGCTCCCAACCGACGGCGTTCGCGACGTACGCATACCGAAGGCGTCGTAACCAAATGACGCCGCGTCCGCTACTGAGGTGTAGTTCGTCAGCATTGACGCCTGGTTCCAGGTGTATGTGCGCGCGGTATCTTGCTTGATCCGGCCGACGCCGTCGTAGGCGGCGCCCACCATTTGCCCCGCCGCATCGAATGTCTGCGCTTGGGAGCCAGGAACAATTACCGGATCCTGGGGGACGTTTCGTGTTGCGGAAGTCACTCGCCCGATGGCGTCACGTTGCAGAGCAATAGCAGCGATTGCCGTTCCGCCGTTGGCCTCGTCGATGGTGCTTTCACGATTGTTCTGGTCGTAGCCGAACCGAGTGCTTACGCCGTTGGCACGGGTGATTCCCGTTAGTCGACCTGCCACGTCGTAGCTGAACGTGGCCGAGCCTCCCGCCCAGTCCGACACCGTCGCCAGTAGTCCACGCGCGTCGTAGGCGTAGGCTACCGCCTTTCCCGGTGCGTATGTGATGCTCGCGATCCGCCCAATGGCGTCCCGAGTAATGGCCAAGCCGTTGCTGGACACCAGGCGGCCATTCTGATCGTAGCTAAATGCAACTCCGCTGCCGGTCGTGGGTCGACTGTCCGCATCGAAGGCCATGTTCAGTCCGAGTCCGCCCGAATACTGGCTTTGTATGACGTTACCCGCGGCGTCGCGCGTGAGCTGTAGGGAACCTTCCGGCGTCGTAATGGCCTTGACCCGCCCGCGGGCGTCGTAACTGTAGGAAGTGACACGGCCGAGCGGGTCAGTCTTCGTTAGCAGGCGCCCGGCAGAATCATTCGTTCGCGCCCAGGTATTGTTGTTCGGGTCGGTAATCCCGGACAACAAACCGAGATCGTCGTATGCAAAAGTGCCTATGAGGCCACCGGGCATAGTGATGCTCGTCAACAGGCCGCGATTGTCGTAACCATAGTTTGTGCTCCGCGCAAGCGGATCGGTCGTCGATGCCATGCGCCCCATTGCATCGTAGGAGCGGCTGTACTTTTCGCCCAATGGGGTCATCAGCTGCACTGAACGTCCAAGGGCGTCTGGAGTAAAGGTCCGTGTGTTGCCGAGGGCGTCGGTAACGGACAGAAGGTTTCCCTCTTTGTCATACACGAACGACGGCCCCTTACCCGACGGGTCGATCACCGAGATCAGGCGGCCCAACCCGTCGTACTTGAAGTTGAGAGCTTCCCCGACGGCATTAGTCGCGGCGGTTGGAGAGCCCAAGGCGTCGTACTTGAAACTTGCCGATCGGCCTGACGGGTCCGTTATCGAACTAACCAAATCGTCCGTGTCATAGGTAAGCGTCACAGTCCGATTAAGTGGATCTATTACTTTCGTGAGATTGCCGTTCGCGTCGGCCACCAGCGCGGTCACGTTGCCGCGTTCATCCGTCTCCGTGACCAGCCGGTCGAGCGCATCATAGATGTATGCGCGCGACGTGTCGTCAGGGAATTTCAGTCCGGATAGACGTCTTTTGTCATCGTAGGCGTAGGTCGTTACGCCCCCCGTGGGATCGGTCACGGCCGCGATCGTGCCGTCGTTGTTATACGCGAACGACGCAACGCCGCCACGCGGGTTGGTCGCGGTCAGCAGTTGGCCACGCGCGTTGTAAGTGGAAGTAAATACCTTCCCGGCCTGGTCGGTGGTGTTGACCGGATTGCCTTTGCTGTCATACGTAACGCCAATGGAGGTGCCATCGGCGAATTGCATACCCGACAAATTAGAAAACGTGTACGGGCCTTGCGCCTGTGTTGTATAGGTGAGCGTAATGGTCTGTCCCGCCGCATTGGTCATGGCCGAGGCGAAGCCGGACAGTGAATCGTACGCGATGGTGTTCTTGTTGCCGAGACGATCTGTGACCTGGTCCAACTGGTTATCGACGTTATATCCAAAAGTGCTAGTCTGCCCCGCAGGATCGGTTACCCGCGTCAGGTTCGCAGACGCGTCATAGGTGTGCATTGTCGCGTTCCCCAAGGGGTCCGTAATCTTTCTCGTACCCGGCGCGGGTTGGTCGAAACTCAGCGTAGTGCTAAACCCAACACTGTCCGTTTGCATGGTGACCCGGCCAGCGGTGTCGAACTGCTGGGTATAGGGCGTATTGCCCAGTGGGCGCTGGGTCGCAATGAGTAGCGCTGGCGCACTGCCGGCGACATAAGTGTAATTCGTCGTCTTGCCGTTGGCGTCGGTGGCTGCGGTCAGACTGTTTCCGCTATGGGGAAACGTTACCTGGCGCCCGGTTTGGTCCGTCACGGCTGTCAATAGATTTCCCGCATAGCTAAAGATCAGCGTGCGGCCGAGCCCGTCCGCTACGGCGGTTGGTCCCGAGATACCTTGGGTCACCGTCAGCACATTGCCGACGCGGTCCTGCAGAGAAATAAGCTGACCTTGCGCTGAGAACGTAAGGATCTCTCCGGCAGGCGGGTTTACAAACTGGAAATTGCCGCTGGCGCTCACAAGTTGATAATCCGCATCCTCCTTGCTCGAGAGGTTCCAGGTGCCGCCGGACTGTTTGAATTGGACCGTCTTGCCGTAATAGAGGGTAACGGTGGCAGTACTGCCAAGAACGGAAAGCGACTGGTCATAGTTGTGCATCCAGTTTGATCCCAGGGCAGATGTGGCACCGCTCGCGTTCAGTTGCGAGCCGTACCAACGGGAGAACTGTAGTGGGAGCGGACCACCCAGGGACAAGTCCATGGCCGACGCTGTCTGTTCGCCGACCCATGTCGAAATAGGGTCGCTGAAGGTGGCGGTGTTGAGCAGTTGCCCAATCGTCACGTTGCCTACATACACCGTCACCGAGAAGCGTTGTGGGCTGATGGTGTTGCAATCCAAGTTCACTGGCTGGCCTGGGATCGCATGCCATTCGCCGGCAACTGTTGCCATTTCGAAGCCGCTGGCGGGAGCGCGCAGGACTGATACACCAATCTCCACCTGTTGCGCAGGATTGGCGCTGAACACGGTAGCTGCGATCAACGCCGAGCTTGGGGGCGGATCAAGGTTTACCATCACCAAGCAGAGCTCGCCGGTCACCGGTTTGACAAGAATCGGATGCTGATTCCCGCCGTAAGCCATCAACATCGGTCGCTCTGGGTGCTTCCCATCTGGGTTTTCCAGCCACACTACGTCATGCGCAAACGCATTCGCCGCCACGAGGATCAAGAACCCGATGAATGAGGTGGCAACCGCGCGCCCGTATCCCCTCCTTTGGCGGGGGTAATCAGGCGAGCGGACAACTGAACAACCCGCGCCTGGAAAACGCGAGACACCTTGTCTCGATGCCTGGCTACTTGTAGCCCTTTCGCACAAACCAATGGTGGGATTGTACGGACCACTTTCACCCAAGACCGGGAACTCTAGCCGCATTATCGACAAAATAAGTTTTCGCATTCCCATCTCCCAGTACCACGTCTGCTAGCTGTCTGACGCATCACCTGTATGTGCGCCGGCTACCGCAATCGTCTTCAGACGATTCGCCTAGGCTTGACGCAACAGTTGACGCGCCGGGGATTCTTCAATTGCTGCGCACATGTCATGAGGACTTCGTATATTCATTTAGCCGAAACCAACGGCTCGTGCATAGCAAAGGCGCCAATTCTTCGGCAGGTCGAACCATGTTAGACCAAGCGGCCAACGGGGGCTCACTGCACTATCCGCCGTAGTTCGCCACCGGGCGGTCTATAGTGGCGGTCATCTTGCGCGAGTCTCAGTTGGGAGCACACATCACGACGCCTTCATTGACCCAACCGCGTGCGACCGCGGCGGCAATTCCTGCCTGGTTCACCGTTATGCGGTGATTGCTATCCACGTGGCGGCTGAAGCCATTGTTGTACGCTCGATAGACCGGTACTTGCCCGGCCGGACAGGCACCATTGACCGGTGGTGTCGAAATGAAATCGAGACTCTCGAAATTCCACCGCGGTTGGGTCGCCGGCGTGGTGGCTTGCAGCGCTTTCAGGGCCGCGCATTCGGCACTGCTGACGGTGTAGAAATGCGAGTTCGGTCCGGGCGTAATGCTGCCGTAAAAGCGGCAGACCGGTGTATCGCCGCCAGAGTTGAAATTAAATTGGGGGCCGGTGCGCGCCCAGCCCGGACCGGCGCTGCCGTTGTCGATGGCGGCAGCCTCGGCTGCGTTGGCAGTGATGAAGTAATTGTCGAGTGGAGTGTTGTAGAACTCGACCACCTGGGCATTCGAAGTTGAATTGCTAGTCGCCATCACGCGCTGCAGCAAGTTGCCGCTTTTGTCGTAGGTATAGGTGATCGACTTGCCGTCGCCGTAATCCTCCTTGGTCAGTCTGCCCGCGGCATCGTAGGTATGGGTGACGGAACCAGCCAAGACATCGAAAAAAGCTCCCCAGCAAACGAGCAGGGAAAGAAGTAGGCTTGCCACCCTCCAAATCTTTTCTGTAGCCATGATGTCGGCCTCCCGATTTGTATATGCTACAACACTTAAACCAAAATGTGTTGCGCGCAGCCTTAACCAACTAGCTTTGGTCTTTCCTTGGTATCGTGGACCCGTTGGGCCTGTGATGAATGCAGCCACTCAAATGAACCTCACCGGCCAATAACGGCTCGTCGCGCCCTGCTCCGACGCCCACTCCTTTTCCCGCGCGTGGCCCATTAAGCAGTGTAAAGATCCAGCCCATCAGTCGCGAATTCGACGCGTTCGGCCCGATGCAGCACTTTCGGTAGCGGCGGCCGCTTAGCGTCAGCGGCCAAACGTACATTGGAATAACGGCACGTGCGCGCACGATCCAATCACTTCTTCTGCTGATCGTAGGTCGCAATCCAGCGGGCCAGCGCATCGAACTGCATCTTGTTGCTCGACAGCCACTCCTCCACACCGTCGAGCTTGAACGATGCCATAGCCAAGCACGCAAAGGGCGTCAGCAAGCCGTCCTTGCGCATGGCGACGAAGAAAGGGACGATCCGCTTGCACGTGACGCATCCGGGAGAATCCTGCAGATTTGCGCTCTCAGCAGTGGCGAAGAAAAGATCGAGGCCCCGGGCAAAGACCTTGATCTCGGTGTCCGGCCCCGACGATTCCACGGGCATCGCACCCCACATCGAGATCGCGAATTCGGCTCTCGACAGCGCATCCTGCCGGGCGATCCGGTCCGGCGAAATGGCAATTGTGATGTTCTTGCCTTCCTGCTTCACGCCTTGCTTGGGAATCGCTCGCACCGCCAAGGCCGCCTCGAGCACGCGTAGCGTACGGATCTCGAGGCTGAGAAACCGCAGATACGCGAGTAGCGCCGGCACGCGCTACCCTTGGCGGGCGTAGACCCTGCCCAAGTCGAAATTGGCGGTTCGATAAGTCGGCGCATCATCCAATACCTTCTCCATGAGCGACAGTGACCGCGACACGTCGCCCCCTTTCTGGATGGCGATCGCAAGATTCAGGCCCAGCTCAGGGTGGCGCGAAAACTCCCGAAGCCCGGCTTCGTAGGTCGCGATCGCCCGCTCCCGCTGGCCCGATTCATCAAGACAGTTGCCGTTCGCCACGAACAACCGGGCCCGGAACGGCGATGGCGTCTGCAGCGCGGAATTTGCCGCATCGATGCAATCCTGCCACGCCTTCTTCGCGTACAGCGTCGCTACGATCTCGTAGTGGGCCTCAGCATGAGCCGGGTTCAGCGCCAGCACGGCACGGTACTTTTCCAGCGCCCCATCGAACTGCCCCCGGCCGTGCAGCGCAGTGCCCTCCCGGATGAGGCGTTGCACATCCGACGGATCGACGGCGCCCGCGATGGCCGTTTGGGTCATTAGGCAGAGCGCTCCAATCGCAACCCACCACTTCGCGATGGTCGCCTTCATGTTCCCTCCCTCACCAAGCTCGCCGAGCGCGGAGCGTAAACGATACGCCCCCGCGTTGAATGGCGTCAAGCATGACCTAGGTCTTCGGCGACCCCAGCGCGACCCATTACTGACTTCCAAGGAGGCATTAGACAATTTGTGTGTCCGCGCGCAGTTCGCATTGTTGAAGATCCGCCAACTTACAATGCAAGTGGAGATCTGTGCCTGTACCCGGATCAACTCTCGCGGTGCTTATTGGCGTTGCCACAAGCACGCACCGCGCTCAGATTGGTGTGACAGGGCGCATCGGGCGCTAGATTTGTTGCATCGAACGGCCGCTTCGGGGTAGGTCGACTGGCCGGTTAGGGTCGTAAGCGGGAATTCAATCTCCAGAATTGAACGGCCGCTGTCCAACCCATTGCGGTCACACACCAAGGCAGCCCGCAGGGTCACGCCGCAATCATTCCAAGGAACCTGCACAGCTGTCTACCAATTTTCGGGGATCATGTCACCCGTCTTGCGTAATTCCGGAAATATGAACGAGTCCCTAGCCGGCATGCACCGTCGCCACTAAAGATGTCTGTTTTGTTCGATCGTTTGAGCCGGCGCAAACCGACATCCCGCAACCGTGGTAGTTTTTACCGGCCGTCGAAGATGAGCATCAAGCGCATAGTCGAGACAATCCATGCGCTGATCCGATAGCGTGACGGGAGTGGTAGTCATCATTCGACAAGTTCACGGGTGAGGGCGGACCGATAACACAATGAGTTAAGCCAAGGGCGTCAACTCTCTGGATGTAGATTGGCGAGTGAGTAAGGATTGAGCGGTATATCGACGCGCCGAGTCCGGGCGCTCCACCGCTCATTGGAAACGGCGCGGTGGCCAAGGTAGCCAATCGAATGGCATCTGAAACACCCAGAGCGAAGGAGACAGGTATGGCAAATAAAGTGGCGTATGTAACGGGCGGCATGGGTGGAATCGGACGCGCAATCTGCCATCGGCTATACAACGATGGATTCACCGTCATCGCCGGTTGTGGGCCGAGCCGTGACTGGCAAAAATGGCTGGCCGAACAAAAGGTACTGGGTTACGACTTTCACGCCTCGGTGGGCAATGTCGCCGACTGGGACTCAACCGTCGCTGCCTTCGCCAGAGCAAAGGAGGAGCACGGCCCGATCGACGTGCTTGTGAACAACGCTGGTATTACTCGCGACCGCTTGTTCCTGAAGATGACCCGCGAGGACTGGGACGCGGTGATCGACACCAACTTGAACAGCATGTTCAATGTAACTAAACAGGTGGTGGTAGACATGGTCGAGCGCGGCTGGGGCCGCATCGTGCAGATCTCTTCAGTAAACGGCGAGAAGGGCCAGGCCGGCCAGACCAACTATTCGGCCGCAAAAGCAGGCATGCATGGCTTCACGATGGCTTTGGCGCAGGAGCTTGCCGCAAAAGGAGTGACGGTGAACACCGTGAGTCCCGGCTATATCGGCACCGACATGGTCCGCGCCATCAAGCCCGAAATCCTGGAAAAGATCGTGGCTACGATACCGATCAAGCGCTTGGGCACGCCCGAGGAAATCGGCGCAATTGTGGGCTGGCTGGCGGGCATGGATTCGGGCTTTACCACCGGGGCCGACTTCAGCTGCAATGGTGGTTTGCACATGGGTTGATCAGGAGTTAGCTGGCGCCGACAGTCGGCGTCGCAGTGATGATGACCTCGGGCGGCGAACATGCCCGGACTCCATTCGAGGCCGCCCAACAGACCTCGACACTGATCCTGGCGCATGACCAGGCGAGTAGCAAGGGCTGAGTGTTGTAACGCCTATCCAGCCGCTGTCTTCGGACTTTCACCTCTCGCCCACCCCGATCCCGAACGCGCCACTTCCCACGCAGCCACCCGCGCCGGGCGGCCGAGGGGGTCGGTAACCGGGCGCCGTCGGGGTCGGTCAATTTCTACGGCTAAACGGCGGCTGTGCAGCGGTTGCCGCCATTGGTCACCCTTGGTTAGACATCGGCAACCGGCCAAGGCCTGACGTCCGCAGCGAGCTGCGCCGTGTCGGCCTGGCAAGCGCTCAATTGCAAGGCCGCTCGACCGCGATGGAGCCTATTGACGTCACGGCTATGTCTTTGAAACTCCTGTTTTCGCCGTTGTTGGCCACCACAGTTACTCCGGCGGAGGTCGAAGCCAAATGCGCCTCGCACTTCGCGCGGACGCTGACCCTCCCCATGATACTGACCGTCGTTCGCATGCAATACCAGCCATTGGGGTTCAGCAGTTCAATGGTGGATCCACCCAGCACATTGAAGCTCGGGTTGATCAATACCAGAGAGGGAGAGCTTGTGGGCTCAGTATCATTTGGTTCGCTTCCAATTCCAAATACCCTTACCGATGTCTCCAGCGTCTTGAACTTCGGGGTCTTTCCGAAGGGATTTTCGCCCCAGGCTTTCAGGCAGGCGGCAATCGCGTTGTCGGATTCCCGAGCGGAGACGGCCATCGGGAAAGACAGCATCATGCAAAATGCGACAAGAGCGACGATAGGTTTGGTCTTCTTCGATAATTTCATGTTGAAGTATCTCCCGGCATGATTGAAGGTTCTTTCGCAGGAAAACGCTGCTGATGGAAATCGCCGCATCCGCCCATCGGTGGTGCGCTGGAATTCATTCGTCTCCACGAAATGTTGCTTGATTCAGGTCGCCAGACCCGGGTTTCACACCGACTAAATTAACCTTTCGGCTCGTCGCACTTAGTGAGATTGGTCAATAGATGGCCATTTAGGGACCAAGGGGCCAATGGAACAGGTGAATGCCCGCAACGCGTCTGTTTGAGTCGCTGGGCCAAAGAAACCCGGGGACAACTTCCAGTCTTTGACGGCCTTTTAACCACGGAAGTGCTCGAATCCACGGCCACAGGCCGGTTTCGGCCAGCAGCGGTCGTAGCAATTCGTCCTTCAAAGCGGCCGGTCGTACGCGCGCGGATCACCGGCACGGCAGGGCACCCCCATTCCCGCTTCGCCCTGCCTGCCGGCCTTCGGTCGGCGCCTCGTGCGGCAGGCTTTCCCATCACTTGTTGAGCCTGATCAAGGTGCCGTTTGGCCATCGGCGCAAGATTCATCCATATCGCGCGATCCGCGATGCCGCGGGATTGTGAATGACAGCCTTTCTCGGACGCACGCGTAGGCCCAACAAGGCGTACGCGACGCTGTCCTCTCTCGACGGCCGGCTTTCCCGCCGGCCCGGCGCCAGCCCCGGTGCCAAGGGCCGCGATCAATCCCCGGAACCCGTTCTGCCGATCGTTCGCGCCGCTGTCCGCGCGAACAACAGTGCAGGCGCCACTCTACTCAACTGCCGGATGCGTGCGCGGCCGCCGTGGCTGCTGCTTCGCCTCCGGCATTCACCGCAGGGAGGCTACTCATGGCCATCATCGTCACTCACGACCACCTACCGCCGATAGGAACGCCGCGGCCCGCGGTCACCGTCCAGCCGCCGCACGCCTGGTGGAAGGCGCTCGCGCCCATCGTCCTCGCGCTCGTCCTGGCGTTGATCCCGCCACCCGGGGGGCTCGCGCCCCACGCATGGTACTTCTTCGCGATTTTCGCCGGCGTCATCCTTGGCCTGATGCTCGAGCCGCTGCCGGGCGGCGCGATCGGGCTTATCGGCGTCACCGTCGTAACCGTGCTCTCGCAGTTCGTGCTGTTCGCGCCCGCCGAGCTCGCCAAGCCGGGTTTCAAGGCGTACAACGCGGCGCTGACCTGGGCGCTGTCCGGTTTTGCCAACACCACCGTGTGGCTGATCTTTGGCGCGTTCATGTTCGCGCTCGGCTACGAGAAGACGGGGCTCGGCAAGCGGATCTCGCTGCTGCTCGTCAAGAAGATGGGCCGGCGCACCCTTACGCTCGGCTACGCCGTGGCGATTGCGGACACGCTGCTCGCGCCGTTCACGCCGTCGAACACCGCGCGCTCGGGAGGCACGATCTATCCGGTGATCCGCAACCTGCCCGCGCTCTACGACAGCAAGCCGAACGATCCATCGTCGCGGCGCATTGGCTCGTACATCATGTGGGTCGCGATCGCCACCACCTGCGTGACGAGCTCGATGTTCCTGACAGGCCTCGCGCCCAACCTGCTCGCCATCGAAATGGCCAACAAGACCGCACACGTGAGCCTGACGTGGACGCGATGGTTCGTGGCGTTCCTGCCGATCGGCATCCTGCTGCTCGCGCTGATCCCGCTCGTTACCTACTGGCTATATCCGCCGGAAGTGAAATCAGGCGACGCGGTGCCGAAATGGGCCGGCGAAGAGCTCGCCAAGTTGGGCGGACTCACGAACCGCGAGATCACCCTCGGCGTGCTGGTGCTGCTGGCGCTCGGCATGTGGATCTTCGGCGGCGACTACATCAACGCCACCACTGTGGCGCTGGTCGTCATTTCGCTGATGCTGGTGTTCGGCGTCGTGAGCTGGGACGACATCGTCAAGAATTCAGCGGCATGGAACACGCTGGCGTGGTTCGCGACGTTGGTTGCGCTCGCCGACGGCCTCAACCGGGTCGGCTTCGTCAAGTGGTTTGCCGACACCATCGGTGCGCAGATGGGCGGCTTCTCGCCGTTCACCGCCATGATCCTGCTCGTGCTTGTCTTCTACTTCACGCACTACCTGTTCGCGAGCATTACCGCGCACGTCACGGCAATGCTGCCGGTCATGCTGGCGGTGGGCATGACAGTTCCCGGCATCAACGTGCCAGAGTTCGCGCTGCTGCTGTGCCTCACGCTCGGGATCATGGGCGTGCTGACGCCGTTCGCGACTGGTCCGAGCCCGGTTTACTACGGATCGGGCTACCTGCCATCCAGGGATTACTGGAGGCTTGGGGCGATCTTCGGCGTGCTCTTCATCGCGGTGATGCTGATCATTGCGGTGCCATGGCTGGCGCTGATCCTGTGACGTGCCTGACAAACAAGGCCACGCAATAAAGGAGCTTCACCAGATGGCAACCAAACCGTTCGTTTATCAGGATCCATACCCGCTCGGCGTGGACAAGACCAAGTACAGGAAGGTGGGGGGCTCGGACAAATATGTTTCCGTCACTTCCTTCGAAGGCAACGAGATCCTCAAAGTCGATCCCGAAGCGCTGACTGTCATTGCCAATGAGGCGATGCGTGACATCTCCTTCCTCCTCCGCCCGGAACACAACGAATCCGTGAGCAGGATTCTGCGCGATCCGGATGCATCCCAGAACGACAAGGGCGTGGCAGTGGCGTTCTTGCGCAACGCCGAGATTTCCGCCCAGTTCGAACTCCCGGTATGCCAGGACACTGGCACCGCAACCATCATCGCCAAAAAAGGGCAGCAAGTGTGGACCGGCGGGAAGGATGAGGTGGCCCTCTCGAAGGGTGTGTACAAGACTTATACCGAAGAGAATCTCCGTTACTCGCAAACCGTAGCGCTCGACATGTACCGGGAGATCAACACCGGTACCAATCTGCCGGCCCAGATCGACATCCAGGCGGTGGATGGCGACGCCTACAGGTTTCTCTTCATGGCGAAAGGAGGCGGCTCGGCCAACAAGACCTCCCTCTTCCAGGAGACGAAGGCGCTGCTGGCCCCGGACAGCCTTCTGCAATTCCTGGTCGGCAAGATGAAGCATCTCGGCACTGCCGCCTGCCCGCCGTATCACATCGCCGTGGTCGTTGGCGGTACCAGTGCCGACGCCTGCCTGAAAGCGGTCAAGCTCGCCTCCGCCAAGTATTACGACGAACTTCCCACCAGTGGAAACGAGCACGGGCAAGCTTTCCGCGATCTGGAACTGGAGCAGAAACTGCTCGCCGAGGCGTACAAGCTGGGGATCGGCGCCCAGTTCGGCGGAAAATACTTTGCCCACGATGTCCGGGTTATCCGCCTCGCCCGGCATGGTGCCTCATGCCCGCTCGGATTGGCCGTATCCTGCTCGGCCGACCGCAACGTCAAGGCGAAGATCACCCGCGATGGTATTTTTGTCGAAGAACTCGACCGCAATCCAGGTCGCCTCATACCGGAAGAATACCGAGGCAAGCAGGCGCACGGTGTCAGCATCGACCTGAATCAGCCGATGAAGGCTATCCTGGCCGAGCTCTCCAGGCACCCGGTTTCGACTCCGCTTCTGCTCAACGGCACCATCATTGTCGGGCGCGACATTGCCCACGCGAAATTCAAGGAGCTCATCGACGCCGGCAAGCCGGTACCGGAGTATCTGCTCAAGCATCCAATCTACTACGCCGGTCCGGCCAAGACCCCGAAAGGAAAGGCGTCCGGCTCCTTCGGTCCAACGACCGCCGGCCGGATGGATTCCTATGTGGATCTGCTGCAGAGCAAGGGCGCCAGCATGGTCATGATCGCCAAGGGCAACCGTTCGCAGCAGGTGACCGATGCCTGCAAGAAGTTCGGCGGGTTCTACCTCGGCTCCATCGGCGGCCCGGCCGCCGTGCTGGCAGAAGAGAACATCAAGAATGTCGAATGCATCGACTTCCCGGAACTGGGAATGGAAGCGGTCTGGAAGATCGAAGTGGAGAACTT
>PLYG01000527.1 GCA_003153335.1 Betaproteobacteria bacterium
CGCAGCGGCTGACGCGGCAGCATGGACTCGTAGACAGCCGTGATCTGGTGCGGGAGCGGATCGACGACGGAGGTATGTACCGCCAGCACCGGATCAAACAGATGGGCGAGCCGGATGCGTTGGGCTTCGGACACCAAACGGAACAGCGCGCCGTCGCCATCGAAACTCCAGGGGCGGCCTTGCTCGACGATCTCAAGGCGAGGTTCGTCATGCCGATAAAGAAGTTCGTTGGCAACCTTGCCGGACGGAGTCTTGTAGGTCAGCTCAAGCGCCTCGGAGCCGAACCACTGGACATTGACAACCGTCACCAAAGCATCAGGAATGATGCCCCGAATGGCTGCGTTGTTCTGGATGTCTTCGAGCTTCATGCCACGCAACACCAGACGAATTCGGTGCTGCCCTCCGGCAGCGTGCCGCGTTGCACGTGCTCGCAGTTGCGCGCCCACTCTCGACTCGGGATATGTATTTCTAGAGTCAGATCGAAGAGCATGTCGTTAGCCGTGTAGCGGTACGTACCAATTCAGTCCCCTGAGGCTTTTTGAACAGGGGCCGATCGCTTGACCTTCACTGCCACCTCGATGCGCGAACCCAGTCGATGAATGATGGACATCAGTCGGTCAACCGTGAAGCGACCCAGATCAGCAGTGCGGATTCGGGAGAAATCTGCCGCTGCAATGCCAGTGCGTGCCTGGGCTCTCCGAACGGAAAGGCCCTCTCGATCGAGCGTATTGACGATCTCTGTGGCCAACATCGCCTTGAACTGCCGCAAGTCGGGGTTGTCCTTCCCGAGATCCCGATACACGTTGCCGCTTCCGCGGACGACTTCGAAAGGTACGCTTTTCATCGCTGAATCTCCTTCAATCGCGCGACGCGATCGTTAAAATCGGGCACTCATTCTTGTCAAGAGCTGACCCTTTGCACATGTTGTCACAGGCGACAACAGAGCGCAAGGCCACTTTCGCCGAAGTTAGCCTGCCACGCATACGTCGTGGCTGGGGCCGTTAGGGGTGACCGAGCAAATCTCGCATTCAAACTTGCGCAGGAGTGCACATCACCTCGAAAGCGCCAACAACAATCCCTCCGAGGGGAAAGTGTTACCCATGCCTGGAGTGAACCCCTCCCGTCGGACAGGAAGCCGACCTTGATTTGACACCACCGGGGATCTACGGATTAAGAGCACGAGACACCCCGGCTTTGATGGGTCGAGCGCCGAAGATATCAGATGGCCACTTGCCCGCGAACTTCAAGGGCTTGGCCTCGCGCTGCCCCAACGCGGACGAAGAACATCTCTCGTTGACAGACGATTTTCGTCAGTACAGAATAGTTTGAAGTTATTATTATACGAAGAACCCCTTCATATCGGAAACGGCGCCGATCACCCCGCCGCAAATCCGCGCCGGGCGCGCTTTGCTCGACTGGTCGCTGGAGCAATTGGCCGAGAAGGTAGGCGTGAGCCCCAGCACGGTCCGCGATTACGAGAAGGAGCGCCGCGGCAGTGAGATCGGCGACCTCATGGCTATCTGCCGGTCCTTGGAGAACGAGGGCGTCATCTTCACGCCCAGCGAAAACGATCTCGGACCCGGCGTGCGGCTGGCCGGACGACGGCCGAACGTCCTCCGCTGGCCGGTCAAGCTTGGCCGGTGGGGCGGATTGATGATCTCGGTGCAGTGACGCGGCCGAGAGTACGCAGTGCTCGTCCCCCAAGATGTTCTCTACGACTTCGGCCGCTTCCGCGAGACCCGCGAGGATAGCGAATACGTCAGGATGTTCGAGGAACGCCGTGCGGCCATTCTCGCCGCGGCCGCCGTGGGGATCGACGCCGGGCGCGTGGGCGCCGATCGCCGCGTGTCACTTATGCACGACGACTTGCCGGAATTCCGGTAGCCGGCGCACACGAGAAGGAGCAGCAGTTTGCAGAAGAAAGAATTCCAGGAGATCGGCCACACCGGCGGCAAGGCGATGAGGGGAAAAAAGAAAGATGTGACGGAATGTCTCGATGCGCTGTTTAAGCAGTTGGACAAAGCGAAGCTTGCACCAAAGACATTACTTGAGAGCGAAGCCCAAAGGGAGCACTACGAGTCGCTCCTCATGTTCGCGTTCCGGAAACTTCAGGCCGCACGCTATCACCGGCGGCGGGTGGATGAACTCATGGCTGAACACCATATCGAGCTTGTTCAGGCGGAGGCGATGTTAAAACCCGAGGATCACAAGCTCAAAGGTTCGAATGTCAAAGCGAGCATAAGCCAGTCCCGCAACGAACTAACGTTTGAGCTCTGTGCGTTCTTCGCCGCCATCCGGTCGGGAATAGATTTTTTGGCTCGCGCATGTGCTCAACATATCAAGGGCGTCAAGGCGGATAGTGTCACGACGCTGCTCAAGCTTGTTAATGACGGAAAGACAGGGCCGCTCTTGAAGATCATTGCGGACAATGCCCAGTGGCTAGTCTGGCTTCGCGACTATCGGGATTACCTCGTGCACCGCATCGTCATTCAGGCGACGAGCGGCGGGCAGGTCATATGGAAGCACGGGAAGGCAGTGACGACGCCGTATCCGATTGTCGTCCCCGCTGATACACCGAAACATGTCCCCGACACGCGCCGCGCCCGAGCATTCGAGGAGCCGGAATCCCGGTTTAACGTAGCTACTTCGGAGGTTTACTACACCTACTCGGACGGCAAGCAACACCTGATTGAACAAAGCGTCACGATAGAGCCGGCCGAAGGCTATATTCGCATAGAGGCTCTTATGAAGCGCGAATTGACGGCGTTTGAAGCGTTGTTCATTGGCATCGTCGAAGCGCTGACCAAGCTGGATTTTGCAGCGACGCCGTTGGGAAAAACCCCATCGAAGGCGTCAGCCTAGAACTGACCGGTTATTCGCCACAAACTCGCCACAGCGCAACACAGTGCAAGACGGAGAATGGCGGAATTCTGCGGGTCACAGCGGAGGTATTTTTGAAAGCAAACTATGGCCCATCATCGCCGTTTCGGCCGCTCCTTCCAACGCAGTGGCCGCACTTTGGCGTCGCGTCCGGTATCAAGAAAGATTGCATCAGTAGTCCTGATTGCGAAACGAAGCCAAGTCAGTCGGCGGCGGAATCGGGGATGCCTGCAAAGTTCAGGGTCACGTCCACCACCTCTGGTGGAGCTACATTTCGGCCAGCTCGCGCCGCTTGCAGGCGCTGCAGTTCGTGAAGAGCCGAGGTCAGCCCATGTGCAATTGTGGCCTCGTATCGGCATAACTTGCTGAAGGCGTCGGCCGAGTTGTTCCCGGCACGAATAAAGGCCAGGCCCAATGTAGTGGCTTCACCACCGAGGATCTCCAGTCCGTTCAGCGGCGAGTGAAGCTCCCACGTAAAGATGCCGGCCTCCAATCGGAGGGCGCGGCGGAGTCGCCAGGCTGCGGCGACGATGCGCTCAACCATGACCTCCTCCGTCGCTCCCACGGGACTTAGATCGGCACGGAGGTCTTCGGCGAAGGCCAGGAAGTCCGCGACGCGCTCATCGCGGACGATAATGGTTTCGGCAGTCAACCCATGACGGAGGGCGTTCACGCGCGAGGCAGCCTTCCCCGCAGGGGTCGTCGGCCCGGTAGACTTTAGCGAGTTTTCGCGGTTTACTTTAGCGCGATCATTCTTGTTCATACAGGCTCCTAACCTCTTGGTTGTAATTTTCAAGAAGATCCTACGATGCAGTTTCGTTTTCGGTCACCGGTCGCGCGCTTGCGAGCTCGGCCCGCGCGAGGNNCAAATAAACTCGGGTGTTGTTCATGGCGTCGCGCCGGTATGCTGGTCTAGCAGTTCCATCAGCGTGACCGGGTTGTAATAGGCATGCGGGATTTCGATCTCGCCGACGGCCACCTGGTGGATGCCGATGGTCACCAGTACTGGGTCGCTGTCCGGGTCACTCACCACCAGTGCAATGCGCAACTTCGGATCAGCATCCAGCATCGCCAGTGCCTTGACTCGCCGACGTTCGGTTGCCGGATCGGGCGTGCTCAGTGCATCCAGCAACTCAGCCTTGTGCGCCCGGATCAGTGCTCTGGTCTCGTCCGTCAACGCGTCCTTGGGCGAAACGCGCAGCGCATCGCCGTCCATCTTGATGGTCAGCCCGGATTCCCGGAGTTGCATGAGTAGGTCTGATGCGCCCATCAAAACACCTCGTCCTTGCCATTTTCGTTATTTTTCTCAGTTTCCCCCCTTTTATCCGCAACATCGCCACAACCCAGTACTGGCGCGGGTTTCGGTGTTGCGGATAGCGTTTCGCTGCCGCAACGTGGCGGATCATCCGCAACACGTAGAACCGCATCAGCATTGACTTGTGGGGGTGTTGCGCTTGTGGTGGGGGAAAAGGACAAATAACGCGCAAACGCTTCTTCAAACCTCTCGCGTGTGAACCCTTTGGGGGTGTTGAGTCCGATGCGGATAGTCCCGCTGATGATGTCAAACCCGGCCAGCCGCTTGGACACCTGACGCGGCGAAATGCGATTGCCACGATTGAAGGTGGCCCAGGGTCGCTCTTCGTCATCGCACAACGCAGTAATCAAGTCGGCAGTGCTGATGCGGTCAACCCGCTTCAGCTCGAACACTTCCTTGATGTCGGCCAGCAACTCAGTCCCGGTGCTCATGGTCGGACTGTCAGAGCCCGAGAGTTTCAGTGCAGCACGTCGCCCAAGTTCCGGCCAGGGGGCGCCGGCAACATCGGCAATGGCAAGTAGCGGTTCCCAATTGTCTTGGGCGCGATCGTTGAGACTGGCCGGCAGATTCGGACGTGCCTTGCGGATGGCCTCGCTGTGATCGTCGGCGAAACGGGCCAGCTTTTCGGCCAGTTCATCGAACAGTCCGGTTCCGGCATGGCGCAGGCGCGATACATTCTCATGGGGCAGTTTGCGCCGCAGTTCAAGCACAATCGCCCGATCCATCAGCGTGTCGGCCAAATGACCGATGCCGGCTAGTGCCTTGGCGCCCCACACGGAAAACTTGGTCGGTATGAAGTCCTCGCCGACAGTGCGCACGACGTAGGCCGAATCCCGCGTATGCCCGGCGTTGACGATGCCACGCAACTCCTCGTTGTCGCGCATGAAGCTATCGGCTTCGTCAATCAACAGCGTCGGCTTCCAGGCGTCCACAGCCCGGAACATCGCCGCCGGGCTGATGCTGCTGGCGGTCAGCGGTCGATAGGCCAGCTTCCCCAGGATGAACAACAGCAGAGACTTGCCGCACCGTTTTTCCGGCGCCGTGATAATCGCAAGAGGCGCGATCTGCACCACGTCCATGAGCCAGGTCATCGTCACCCACAACGCAACGGCGTCGGCGGTTTCCGGCTGGCAGATGATGAACTGGCGCACGGTCGCCGATATTTCCGTCAACAGCGCCGCCGGGTTGACGGCGTGTTGCCACGGTTCCACATCCTGGAAGTCCATGCCACCGTCGTCATCCTGCTTACGCGCCGCCGTCACCAGCTTGTCCAGCGTGCCGGGTCGGACGCCTAACGTGCTGGCCTCAGCCTTGCGGATGCGGTCATACTCTAGTGGCGACAGTACGGCCAGGCGTTCGATAGTCGCGTCGTCTGGTGCGGGTTGATGCGTTGCTGCGTCCGGTCGCTTCGCGTTCGCTATGCAGCGTCCTACAGCCTCCGCGCCGTGCAATCGCGCCAGGTCGTTGCAGTCTTTCGCATCCGTCGTCCGGTCGCTGCCAAAGTCTGGAATTGCCACCGATCCGCCAACATCAAGCGTCGCCTCGATTGCGTGCGGATCTGGTGCGCCGGTAGCCTTCACCAGATCGGCCAGGATCACCAGCACGGCCGCCGTATAGCGTACGCGCATCGCCTTCGCTACCGATGCCATGTTGCCCGCCGCCAGCGCCGCGATTGCCGGGTGTCCGCTGGCTTCCTTCGCAGATAACACCGTTGCCACGCCTTCGCCGATCAGCAGGGTAAGCCCGTCGCCGTTGCCATCAGGTAGCGCTTGCGCCGCCCAATATCCGCCAGCCTTCGCGCCGCCGAAAATAGCGTGTTTGCGTCCATCGCCGTCGATTAGTTCGCAGGTTGACATAGCGTCGCCGATCTTGACTGGTGCCACCAGTAAGCGCCCAACCAGTGGTTCGCCTTTCGACTTCGGCACATAGCCTAGGATCGCCGCGGCCGCGCCTGCGTCGATTTCCCACAAGGTAGCCACTGCGGAAACTTGCTTACGCAAAAGGTACGGGTTGCTGTCTGTTGCCGGTGTTGCCGCTTTCCGGATCGCCGCTTCGTTTCGCGCAGCCTTGGCACGATCGCGCGCTATGTCAGCTTCATCTTTCGCGGCCCGTTCCGCCGCAATCCGCCGCCGCTCTGCCTGTTGTTCTAGTGTCGGTCTGGTGTATGTATCATCGTCGCGCCAGCCGTGCGCCTTGGCTTCGTGGAACAGCGTTCCCGCTGTCACCTTGCCATTGCCGCGAATGCTTTTCCACACGTCCTTCGCTGCTTTGGGGTCGAAGGATTCATCCTGTTGGCTCCATGCTTCCCACACGTCAAAGCCGGTATCGCCGAGTTCGGATTTAACCGCCATGCCCATGCGCAGCCATGTATCCCGGTCACTGGCGGGTATGAATTGCAGGGCGTCGCGAGTGCGCTCGAGCGCGTCATGCATGGAGCACCCCCACCAGCCGCAACACGGCGAGAACTAAACAGACTCCAGCCTGACGCAAAAGTTGGCGGCGGTCGCTATACCTTTGGCGTGCCGTTTCCAGGTTGAAGGAAAGTCGCCACGCCACAACGTCGAAGCGGGTCATGGCCGGACCTTCACGATGAAAGCGCAGCCGCCGTACTTGGCGATCTTGCGCCGGGTCGCGTGCGCCTCGGCTTCATCCGCATTGGTCGAAAACACCTTGACGCTGCCGGTGATCGCCGACGTGATGCGGACCTCGAATCGGGCTGCTTGCGCTGGTGTGGCCGCTGCGATATCCTGTCCGCTGTAGTCCTCAGAAATACCCGCCGTACCGACGCCCGCTTGCCCGCGGGCGTCCCCACGTCGGGGGTCGCCGCGCGACGACTCGCGATAGTCGGGGGTCATACCGCGCGCTCAATAGGCTTTCGCGAGTCGAGATAGGACTTAATTCGGCTCAAGCGGTAGCCGAAGCGGCCGGGGCTCATCTCGACGGCTTCCGGCCAGTCTGAATCCGTGTGCTCGCGACGCCATGCCGTGACCGGCGAACACAGTAGGTACTCCCTCAGAGCGCGGCGGCGCGGGATGACAATGTCGATGTTATCCACGGTTTCCCTCCGTTAAATTGCAAACAGAAGGATTGCATATGCGACCTGCGGAAGTCATCCAAAAACAACGTGCAGAAAAAAAAAGAATTGCACGTTAATTTATAGCGTCAACCTTTCTTGTTGCGGCCTTTGCGGGGATATAAGCGACCCTCAAAGGCACCTGGTCCAAGAAAATAGACTTGACCAGCTACCCTCATTGCGAGCTTGTTTATTTCGCCCTTCGTCTCCGGCGGATACTTCAATCCGAGATTCTCCAGTACAGCGGAGTCGCCTTTAGCAATCAGCTTCTTAGCGATCTCAAGCGTGCTTCGGAGTTCCTTGGGCTTGAGGTCGGGCCACCGGAACTTGCTCCGACTGATCGATAGCGTGCCGTCCAAGATGTCGGCGATCAGCTTCGCCAGCAACGGTTCGAGCGGGGGCACATTCGCTATCTTGGTGCGTTCCAAAGCCCGCAAGTAATCTAGCAATCGCACGGTGTCGTGGTGTTTTCTCGTGTAGGCGTCGATCTGGGATACGTAGCGGTCATCGCGGCCGGGCTTGCTGTCGTGGTCGTCGAGCTTCATGCCGCCACCCGATCGTCCTGGGTGAAGGGCATCACGTTGGCGCCCGGGCGAAGGGTTGTCAGGTGCGCCCCGAGGGTGTCAAGCGCCGCCCGGATCTCTTCCTTGAAGTCGTGCCGGTCATAGGTGCGGACGATTTTGTTCTTTACCGCATGGCCGAGTGCCAATTCAGCGATATCGCGGGGCACTTTGAGCTTACTCAACAGCGTACGCGCCGATCTTCTTAGATCATGCGGGGTAAATTTGGCGACCCCATGTTTGGCGAGATGTGGCGCGGCGAGCAACACGGCGTGGGAGAGCATGTGCGTGGTTAGCGGCCGGCTGCCTTCGGTCGTCAGCACGAACACGGCGTTGCGGCCGTCGCTCTGCGCCTGTTCGATCAACGCCAGGGCCAACGCCGACAGCGGCACGACACGCCCCTGCTTTGTCTTGTCGAGTTCCGGCGGGATGGTCCAGGTCGTGGCCGACTCGTCAACATCTGCCCAAACCATGCCGCAAATCTCCCCGGGCCGGGCCGCTGTCGTCAACACCAGTTCGAGCGCCAGCTTGACATTGACCGAACAGGCCGTCGCTTGCAATGCGGCATAGAGCCCGCGCAACTCCGCCTCATCCCGTAGCGCGCGTGCCCGCGGCGCTTCCCTCACCACTTGCCGCACCAGCTTGACCGGGCTCGCGTCGACCAGAAATTGATCGGTGGCGAAATTGAACAGGGCGGCTAGTAACGTGCGGGTGCGGTTCGCCATAACCGGCCCCGTGGCTTCCACCTTGTTGAGCAGTGCCTTGATGTCTTTGGGTGTTACCTCGCCGACACGTCGCTCCCCTATCTCATCCAACACATAGGCCTTCATGATGCGCTTGTATTCGCCGACGGTGCGCTCGCGCAACCCGATGCACCGCTTCGCCTGGTACGCGGTCCACAGATCAGCAACAGTTCCGGCGCCGCGCCGCTCTTCCTTCCGCTGGCGCTTCACGTGCGCTGGGTCCAATTCTGCCGGCGGGATCACGTGCTGGTGAACCCTGATGTGCTTTGCACCCGCTACCTTCGCCATCACTTCGCCGTGTTGCGCGAGCGCCTGCTCCAGCGTCAGTGCGTCGGTGCTCCCGAGCGTGAGCATGCGGCAGGCACCATCGAAGCGATAGGCGACGATGAACGAACGTGTCCCCTGCGGCGTGACCCGCAAGCCGAACCCGCGGGTCTTCGAGTCCCAGATGATGAAACGCTCAGGACGCGGCTTGATGGCCTCGATTCCCTTGTGCGTGAACGGTATCCGTTGACTCATTTTTTTACCTCTCGATCTGGGCTAGCAAATGGGCTAGCGTTTTGTAGTGAGTTGCATTGAAAGCATCAAATGATTGCAGTGCAGTAATAATCTTGCCTGACGCCTCGACAGCATGGAAGAAAATTCGGTTCGCGGAATTAAATGAAATCGTTAGAAACGGATTGTCACCTGTCATTGTTGTCAGTGGGTACGAAAAACGGGTGCCGCGCACTGTCATTCCTGACAGTAGGCAGCCATTCGCCCGGGCGGTACCGTACGCACCATGACGGAAATGGATGCGATACGGGATGCCATGCTCTGCAGTCTGACAACTATTAAAGCGACTCTTGCCGGCGCGCGCATGGCGCCGGCCGCCGTCGGTTCCGGCGTGGCCCGCGGATCATGAAAAACACCGCATTGCTCGCGCACATCCGGCAACTCTGCTGCCTGGGGCTGGGCGGGCGCGCGATCATGCCGGCGCTGCTCAAGGCCGCGCGCGAACTTGTTCCATCCGATTCGGCAGAGTTCTTCTGGGTCGACGCGTGCGGGGAGATGTCGAACCATTACGCGGAACAGATGCTTCCGGCCGACGTGATGCAGTTCTATTTCCGCCGCGTCGACGCCGAAGGTGAGCACCCGTTTTTCGCCTCCTTCAGGACCCGCGCCGCACAACCTGATCCCGTGACCACGCTGACGGTGACCGACGCCTTCAAGCGCACCGATCTCTACCGCTCGGTGATGCAGCATCTGGGCGCCGAACACGCGCTCTACTGCGTGATCCGGGAGCGCGACCGTCCGCTGGGACAGCTGTCGCTGTATCGGGGCAAGAAGCGCGCGCAGTTTGGCGCTAGCGAGCGCGCTGCGATCGCTGCCATCGCGGGCTACATCGCCCACGGTCTCGATGATTCGTTCGGCGCCGGCAAGCATACTGCGGTCGATCAAAGCTATCGGGACACCGACCACCAGGCAATGCTTACTCTCAAGCGGGATGGGACTTTGCGGCATTGCTCGAGCGCCGCGCGCAGGCTGCTGCAGTACGTAACGCTGGATTCAGTCAATCGCGGCACGCTGGCGCATCAGGACGCCGCGATCGGCGGTCTGATGCGCGCGCTTGCGGACCAGTTGACCGCTGTTTTCATGCAACGCGAGGATACTACCGTAACGCCGCCGGCGATGGTGGTCACCAACCGATGGGGACGTTTTGTTCTGCGCGCGTACTGGCTCACCGATGACGTGCATACTCCCGACGCGCTGATCGGAGTGCAGATCCGGCGACAGGAGCCCATGATGTTGCGACTCTCGCAAGCGATGCAACGGGTTTCGCTTTCCCCGCAACAAAAGGAAGTGGGGCTGCTTCTGGCGCAAGGAAAATCCAATCCGGAAATCGCCGGTGCGCTGGGGGTGTCGCTGAACACCGCCAATTATCATGTCAAGCAGCTCTTCGCCAAGCTGAATACGCACGAACGCACCGAGGTTGCCCCAAAACTGCTGGGCCTGAGCGATGGAGCGATGCCCAGTCGCGCCAGCCAGCAATCCGGCGCCCGCGGCTAGGCAGAGCGAATAGTTTGTATTGCAGGCGCCGGCAAGACCATTCGGGGCCGGCCTTTGTCGCGCTTGCTCTTTGAGCTGACGCGACTCAGGAAACGCGCGGTTTGCGTTTGACGTTGGCGAACGCGCGGTCGTAGATCCAGCGCGGCAGACACCGCAGCACGCGGCCGACTATCGCCATTTGCCAGGGTACGACCGCGAATTTCCTGCCGGCGGCGATTACCCGCAGCAGCCGAACGGCGGCGGCGTCGGGTTGCAGCAGGAATGGCATCTTGTAGGGATTTTTCGCAGTCAGCGGCGTGGCAATGTAGCCGGGACATAAGGTGACCACCTTGATGCCCTGCGCCTGCTCTTCGACGCGCAGGCTTTCAAGGTAGCTGATCGCCGCCGCCTTGGATGCCGAATAGGCGCCGGAGCCGGGCAGGCCACGAAATCCGGCGACGCTCGCAATACCCACCAGCGTGCCGTTGCCGCGGGTGCGCATTGCCGCCAGAAATGGCTGGAACGTATGGACCATTCCCATGACGTTGGTTTCGAACACAGTGGCGAATGCGGACAGATCTTCCGCGTATTCGGTGAGCGTCCCACGCGACACGCCGGCGTTGGCGATGACAATATCCGGAGGGCCGAACCGGGTCAGGAATGCGGCGCCGGCGCGCTGGACATCAGCGGGAACACGCACGTCCCCGATGTAGCTCACGACCGTGTGCCCGTATGCGGCCCCGATCTCCCGCGCCACTTCATCGAGTGCTTCCTGCCGGCGCGCGAACAGGCCAAGGGTCAGAGTGCCCGGCGCTTCGCCGGCGGCATACGCACGGGCCAACGCTACCCCGAGCCCACTTGATGCGCCGGTGAGAAATACCTTCATTCGCCATTAACCGGTAAGCGGCGCGGGAGCGCCAGGCGCTGTCACTTCCGCTCGGCTCGCGCCTTGTCGATCAGTTTTTCCAGGATGGGCGGCGTCTCTTCGTGGCTCCTCGGTTGCCCGGTTTCGGTCGTGTACTTTCCGTCGACCACGAAAGCGGGAACGCTTTGCACGTTGTAGTTCTGAGTCAGCGTCTTGGCGCGCGCTACCTTGCCATTGACGGCGAACGAGTTGTACATGTCTTCGACCTTTTTGCGATCCAGCCCCTGGGTGGCCGCCCAGTCGAAAAACACCTTGTCCTGATCCAGGCGAATGTTCTGGCCGTGGATCGCGGTGAAGACGGCGGGAACCAGCCGTTCCTCATTGAGAGCCTCGAGCGTGAACCAGATTTTTGAAGTCCCGATCCACGCAGGCGAAAACTGGGCCGGAATGCGCCGGAACTGAACGTCCGCCGGAAGCTTCTTGACCCATGGCGCGAGGACCGGTTCCATGTCTTTGCAATGCGGGCAGGAAAAGGAGAAAAACTCGATGACTTCGATCTTCTTGCCAGTCTCCACGGGCTGCGGCTTGTCCAGCCGGCGGTAGTCTTTCCCTTCCTGGATATCGGCTGCGTGCGCCAGCGCGCCCGCCGCAACCAATACGAATGCTGCCGTGCTGCGCGCAACCCATTGCATCATGTTCATGCACATCTCCACTTCGTTTTGTTGAAATTCGGTCGGTTTGCCTGATCGGGTAACCTGTCGCCAGGTCCTGTTGGACAACCGCGCAGCGCAAAGTTCGGTAACGTCCGGTCAACAGACGGTCAGGGGTTTCTGATGACTGCGGTCGCCACGCCACGCTTCAGGAGTTCCGCTTTCACCTGATTCATTTCTTCAGCGCTGCCGTAGGGGCCCAGACGGACACGGTTCAACGTCCCCTTGTCGGGCATCGCGACGGTTTGCATCGAGGCCTCAATGCCCATTAACGCAAGTTTCGCGCGCTGGTCTTCGGCGTCGGCAGCACTTTGATACGCGCCCGCCTGCAAGAAAAACTTCCCGCCCTTGTCAGCCGGCGGCTCTGCTGCCGGGACTGCCGGCGCGGACTTGTCGCCGCCATGGCTGGTTGTTGTTTCTTCTTTTTGCGTTTTGCGCTCTTCCGTGCCGGGCAGGATCTTGCTGAAGTCGAAGCGCGGCCGGTCACCCTGCTTCGCAGCCTCGCGCTCCACGCTCGACAGATGCGGATTGGCCACATCCGATTTCGCCGACTTGCCGTCGAACGGGTTGGGCGTCTTGTTCAGAACGTAGGCGATCAGCGCGGCCACCGCCAGTCCCAGCACGAAACCGATAATGACGCCCAGCAGCGTCCCACCGCGGGTCCGTCGGGGCCACGTGCGACGGATCGTGCTCGCGGCGCTTCCGGCCGGACTCATCACATTTGTTCCGGCGCGGCGACGCCAAGCAGTGCCAGACCGTTCTTCAACACCTGGCCGGTTGCGGCAACAAGGCTGAGGCGGGCGAGTCGCAAATCCGGATCCTTTACCAGAAAGTGTTCCGCATTATAGTAGCTGTGAAACGCCGCCGCCAAATCCTTCAGATAGAAGGGGATGGCATGCGGGGCCAGATCGCGGCTGGCCGCTTCGACCATGACTGGATAATCCGCCAGCAGGCGCAGCAACGCGTTTTCGTAGGCGCTGGTCAACGGATCGAGCCTCGCCTGCAAGATGGTTGTGCGATCGATTCCGGCCTGCTGGGCCTGGCGCAACACGCTGCAGATCCGCGCATGCGCATACTGGACATAGTAGACCGGGTTTTCTTCGGTCTGCACCTTGGCCAGCTCGATGTCGAATGTCAGCTGCGAGTCGGCCTTGCGCATCAGGAAGAAAAACCGCACCGCATCGCGGCCGACTTCGTCGATCAGGTCCCGCACGGTCACGTAACTGCCCGCGCGCTTGCTGATCTTGACTTCTTCGCCACCGCGCATCACGGTGACCATCTGATGCAGCAGGTAATCCGGGAATCCGTCGGGGATACCGATGGCCAGCGCCCGCAACCCCGCTCGCACGCGGGTAACCGTCGAGTGGTGATCGGCGCCCTGGACATTGATGACGCGCTCGAACCCGCGGGCCCATTTCGTGACGTGGTACGCGACATCGGGAACGAAGTATGTGAAGGCGCCATCGGATTTTTTCATCACCCGATCCTTGTCGTCGCCGTAGCCGGTGGTTTTCAGCCACAGCGCGCCGTCCTGCTCGTAGGTTTGGCCGGACTTGACCAGAGCTTCGACCGTCCGCTCTACATGACCTTCGGTGTACAGCGACGACTCAAGGTAATAGTTGTCGAACCGGACTCCGAAAGCGGCCAGATCGCGATCCTGTTCCCGCCGCAGCGCCGCTACCGCAGATACGCGCACAGCTTCGGCATTTTCGCCTTGCGGATCCTCCGGATGCGTCGCGATGTAGTCGCGCGCGAGTTCGCGGACATATTCGCCGTGGTAGGCCGCATTGGGAAACGGCGCATCCGGGTCGCGCAACTGGCGTATGCGCGCCTGTACCGATCGGGTCAGGTTGTTGATCTGCTCCCCGGTGTCGTTGTAGTAAAACTCGCGGTACACGTCCCACCCTTGAGCGGCGAGCACATTGGCCAGCGCATCGCCGAGCGCGGCCTGGCGGCCGTGGCCGACATGCAGCGGCCCCGTTGGATTCGCCGACACGAATTCGATCATGACGCGGCGTTTGTGGCCGGCGGTGCTGGTCCCGAACAGTGCACCTCGCGCATGGATTTCGCGTACCACTGCCTGCCTCGCAACCGGGGTCAGGCGAATGTTGATGAATCCGGCGCCCGCGATTTCGGTGGATTCGACCCAGGGCGAGGGCTTGAGCGCGGCGACGATGCGGGTCGCGACCTCGCGCGGGTTGGCGCGCAATGGCTTGGCAAGCTGCAACGCGACAGTTGTCGCATAGTCGCCGTGCTGGGCCTGCTTCGGGCGTTCCAGCCCGATGGCCGGCACGGCGCCGGGTGCAGCCTGCGCAATTGCCGCAGACAGCCAGTCCTGGAGTTCGGATCGAAGATCGAAGGGAGCGTTCACGTTGGGCGAAAACCGGAAGGGGCTGTGATTATACCGGGTGGCATTCCTGCGCATCGCAGCCGCGGCACCGCACCGCACCGCACGCGGAGCGTGGCCCTCTGGCACTGCGCCCGTCAATCGAGTTCCTGCGGATCGACGTCGATGCCCCAGCGGACGTTGCGCGGCGCATGGTCTGTCAACCATGCGCGCCACGTGCCAAGAAATCCTTGTAGCGGCTTCATGGTGGCGGACTGCACGAGAATGTGAGCGCGCTCAAAACCGGCGCGGCGCGCCATCCGCGCGGCGACTGCCGGAAAGATCCGCACCCCTGCGAACCCGGCTGCGAACACCTGCCCCTGGATGTGAGCGGCGGCGAGAAAGCGTTCGATGGCGGTCCGCCGCGAAGCTTCGGCGCGCAACAACGCCAGTCGCGAATACGGCGGCAACTCGAGTTGGCGGCGTTCTGCGAGCACGGCTTCCGCGTGGGCATGGTAATCGTGTCGCAGCAGCGATTGATAGAGCGGATGCGCGGGGAAATCGGTCTGGATGATTACCTCGCCTGGCAGGTCAGCGCGCCCGGCGCGGCCCGCCACCTGGGTGAGCTGGGCAAACAGGCGTTCGGTGGCGCGAAAATCCGCGCTGTACAGCGCATTGTCAGCGCCCAGCACACCGACCAGGGTCAGGCCCGGGAAGTCATGGCCCTTCACCATCATCTGGGTGCCTACCAGGATGTCGAGTTCCCGTCCGAGAATTGCGCCCAGCAACGCGATCCACGAGCCTTTCCGGCGCGTGGAATCGGCATCGATCCTGGCGATACGGGCCGTGGGGAAGAGCTCCTTCAAGACGGCCTCCAGACGCTGGGTACCGAACCCGAGCGGCAACAGGTCCTGGTTGCCGCACATAGGACATGCCCTGGCAATGGGCTCTTCGTACCCGCAGTGATGGCAACGCAGGCACTTTTCTTCGAGGTGCACGACGAGGCGCGCGCTGCAGCGCTGACAGTGCGCGGCCCACGCGCAGGCTACGCACAGCAGCGATGGCGCATAACCCCGCCGGTTGATGAACAGCAATGACTGTTCGCCGCGCGCAAGGCGCGCCTCGATTGCGGCGCGCAATGCCGCGGCAATTCCGCCCATTGTCTGCTTGTCACGCTGCGGCACCAGCCGTATCGAGGGGGGCGCGCCGGCGATTGCGCGATCATGCAAAGATAGAAGTCGATAGCGTCCGCCGCGTGCCTGCCACAGCGTCTCCAGCGCGGGCGTGGCGCTGCCCAGGACGACCGGAGCGTTGCGCAGACGGGCCCGATACACAGCCAGGTCGCGCGCTACGTAGCGCAAGCCATCCTGTTGCTTGTACGACAGGTCGTGTTCTTCGTCGACGACGATGAGCCCGAGACGGGGGAGGGGGGCGAATACCGCCAGACGCGTACCGAGCACGAATTGCGCGGTGCCCTCGGCAGCCTCGCGCCACGCAACAAGGCGCTGCGTATCGGGAAGATTGCTGTGCAGTTGGACGATGCGCGCGAACGGCAGGGCGCGGCGGATGCGATCGGCCAGTTGCGGCGTCAGATTGATTTCCGGCACCAGCATCAATACTTGTTGCCCGTCCGCAATCACTGCCGCGGCGGCACTCAGGTAGACCTCGGTCTTGCCGCTTGCCGTCACGCCGTGAAGCAGGAATGGCTGGAACGTGCCGGCTGCCGCAACAATGGCCTGTACTGCAGCCCTCTGGCCGGTATTCAGCTCGGGGAGGATGACCGTGCCGTCCCGCTTCGTATCCGCGGCTGCCGGCACGGATTCGATCCACCCGCACCCCAGCCATCGGCCCAACAGCGCGCGAGCCGAAGGTGCGCCAGCCAACAATTCGGCGCGCGGCACGCTCGGCCTTCCTTGCAACGCCGCCGCGAGTTCGATTTGGCGACGCGCGCCCGCCGGCAGGCCGCGGATTCCTGCGATTCCCGCTTCCGTCAGGCGATAGGCTGACGGCTGTTCCACTCGACTTAGTGCGCTCTGGCGGCCGCGCGGCGGGACCGCATGGGCAAGCGTGAGTCCGAGCGGGTATTGATAGTAGTCCGCCGCAAAGCGGGCCAGGGTGAGGACATCGGGCGGGACCCGCGGCACATCATCGGCATAGCCTTCGATGGCAAGCAGGGTTTCGCGCGGAACTGCGGATTCCCCGGGCGTGGCCACAACCACTCCAAGGAGTCTTCTCGGCCCCAGCCGAACGCGGACGCAGCGTCCCAGACTTTCGGCGCCCGCATCGGGCGACAGATAGTCGAATTCGCGGTACACGGGCACTGGCAACGCGACGCGAAGGAGCTTCATGAATTAGAGTGATGGCGCCGGTTCGGCGGATGAATATTGGTGACGGTGCGCCGCCGGGCGGAGCAGCTTGCCAGGCATCCGCGCCATCAAGCCGGGATACGCGTCGTTGTCCTATTCCCGGTCATGCCGCAATCCGGCGCCGAACGCCGGGGCAATCGTGACAGCATCATTTTCGTCAATCCCGACCGAGACTGGACGGGTTGGCAGATTGCGCCGGAAATTGAGATGATTCCTCAATGTCTGCGTCAAGCCCCTTAATTTTCATCGTTTTTTCCGGAAATCCCTCTATCCTGTGGATAAGAGTGTGGGTTAATGCTTGGCAAGCCGCATCCAGACGCCGTTTGCACGCAATTCACGCGTCGACAGTGGCCTCCTGTGCGGGGGTATTTTTGATTCAAAAACAATGCGTTGCACGGAGGAATCTGGAGTTCCGGGCAGGCAGCCGGCAATTTGTGTGCGCTGGGCCACACAGTGTGCATAACTGGCGCGGGAGAGCACGATTTTCGCAGATGTCAAGCCCAATTTTCGGGTCATGATATCGGGGCCAATGCGTTCTTCCGTGCCGAGCACTCGCGGACTTTGTCAACGAGAATCCGCACATGTTCGGGTGGCGTTTGCTGCCAGATTCCATGCCCCAGATTGAAGACGTGTCCCGGGTGCGGCCCGTAAGCCGCGACGATGCGCGCGGCTTCCGCCGCGATCGCTTCAGGCGTGCTCATCAGGATGGCCGGATCGAAATTTCCCTGCAAGGCCACGTGGTGGCCTACGCGTTCGCGCGCCGCGCCGATGTCAGTCGTCCAGTCGAGTCCGACCGCATCGCATCCGCAACCGGCAATGCTTTCCAGCCATTGCCCGCCGCCTTTGGTAAATACAATCCGCGGCACCTTTCTCCCATCATGCTCGCGGATCAATCCAGGCATGATCCGGGCCATGTAGTCGAGGGAGAACGTCCGGTACGCGGCGTCCGACAACAAGCCTCCCCATGTATCGAACACCATGACCGCCTGCGCTCCCGAGCGAATCTGTTCGTTCAGATAGTCGGTCACGGCGCGGGCAGTGACGGCAAGCAGGTGATGCATCAAGTCGGGTCGGGAATAGAGCAGCTTCTTGGCCGTGGCAAACGAGTCGCTGCCCTGGCCTTCGATCATGTAGCAGGACAGCGTAAAGGGGCTCCCCGAGAACCCGATCAGCGGCACGGAACCGGCCAGGGCACGGCGGATCTGCGCCACGGCGTCGAATACGTAGCGCAGCTTTGACATGTCCGGCACGACAACGGATGCGATTGCGGCCTCGTCGCGCAACGGATGCCGGAAGCGCGGGCCCTCGCCGTCGGCGAAATACAGGCCCAGGCCCATCGCGTCGGGAACGGTCAGAATGTCCGAGAACAGGATTGCCGCATCCAGTGCAAAACGTTGCAGTGGCTGCAGCGTGACTTCAGTGGCGAGGTCGGGGCTGTGCGCCAGTGCGAGAAAACTTCCGGCGCGCTGGCGGGTGGCCGTGTATTCGGGCAAGTAGCGCCCAGCCTGCCGCATCAGCCAGATGGGCGTGTACGGGGTAGACTGACGCGCCAGCGCGCGAAGGAATGTATCGTTTTGCAGTTCCGACATGGCAGGAGCTTGTTTGCAAGACCGGCAGTGTAGCAGGCGCTGCGCAGCGAAAACGCCATGTGCACTAGAATGCCAGCAACAGCAAGAACATTGCACCGATGGCCGTGCCCACTCGTTGTCACGGCCAACCGCTGCCCGACGGGGGTCGAATTGCCGGAATGCGTATTGCCTGATCGCGTATTGCAGCGGGTTGTGGACCCTCGGCCGGGCATCGCGCGCTCTGGTGTGGAGCCCAAGCGCCCGCGGCCGACCAAACCGCGTAGCGTCCCGCATCGTGCCCGTGGCACCGAACCGGTGTCGTTGCGCGGGGAACAGCAATGACCCTGCGCATGCCCGAGCCGGTGTTCGCCGCGCTGGGCGTCGCCGTCGCCTTGCTGGTCATTGCGACGGTCGGTGCCTCGGTCTCGAGCAGGATCCGGCGCCCGCTCCGCGATGCCGAGGTGCGCCTGCGCATCCGGATGTGGTGGTACATTGTTGGTGGCTTTTTCATGGCGCTGGTGTTCGACCGCCGGCTCTCGGTAGTGGCGCTGGGACTCGTGAGCTTCGTGGCTTTCAAGGAATTTCTCACCCTGGCGCCGACGCGGCGCGCCGACAGCAAAGTCCTGCTATGGGCGTATCTGGCGATCCCGGTCCAGTACTTCTGGGCCGGAAGCGGCGTGTACGGAATGTTCAGCGTGTTCATTCCGGTTTACGTGTTTCTGCTGCTGCCTATGCGCATGGTGCTCATTGGCGAGACGCACGGTTTTTTGCGCGCGGTCGGCGTCATTCACTGGGGGCTGATGACGACTGTGTTTTGCGTCAGCCACCTCGCTTTCATGCTTGCGCTGCCCGATCTGCCGGGGCTGAAGAATTCAGGCGTGAGCCTGCTCTTTTATCTCGTTGTGCTTACGCAACTCAATGACACTGCGCACTACCTGGTGAACAGGCGATTCGGCAGGCATGCGGTACTCGCCACCGTCCGGCCAGGCTTGTCAGTCGAGGGCATGTTGGCCGGCACCGGGCTGACCATGTTGGCAGCGGTAGCGCTGGCGCCATGGTTCACGCCGTTCACCTGGCTGCAAGCCATCACCGCGGGATTGATGATAGGTGTGTTCGGATTCATCGGCTTCGTCGCCACCACCGCAGTCGAGCGGGATCTGGGCGTGAGCGAATCCAGACACTTCCTGCCGGGCCATGGCGGCCTGCTCGAGCGGCTGGATTCGCTGATGTTTACGGCGCCGCTGTTTTTTCATTTCGTCTACGACCAGTTCTATTGATGAACAAACTGTTGCGCATCCTGTTCGTGCTGCTGGTCGCGAAGCCCATCATCGTTTTCTGGCTGGGTCTTACCGTCCGCCATCGCGAGCGCCTCCCCACAAGAGGCCCGGCCATCATCGCCGGCAACCACAACAGTCACCTTGATACGGTCGCATTGCTGTCGTTATTTCCGCTGGAAGAGGTGCCCAATGTGCGCCCGGTCGCGGCGGCCGACTATTTCATGAAGCCCGGTTTCATGCAGTGGTTTTCGTTGAATGTGGTCGGGATCATCCCGGTTGCCCGCCGGGGGGTCGCCGAAGGCATCGATCCGCTGGAAGAGTGTTACCGGGCGTTGGAGCGAGGCGAAATTCTGCTGATCTTTCCCGAGGGCTCGCGCGGGGAACCGGAGCAAATGGCAGAACTGAAGTCGGGCATTTCCTATCTGGCCAAGCGTTTCCCCACGGTGCCGGTGATTCCGGTCTTCATGCGCGGGCTGGGCAAATCGATGGGGAAAGGGACCTTCATTCCGATCCCGTTTTTTGTCGACGTGTTCGTAGGCCGGCCGTTTTCATGGACCGGCGAAAAGAACAGCTTCATGGACCGTTTGCGCGATGCTTTTGCACACTTGCAGAAAAAGGTCCCTGCGCAGCCTCTGGAGTAGCGCAGCGGCGTCGGTCAAGGCCGCCTTTGCGGCGGACAATGTTCAGCGCGGCAGTTCGCTGGTCCCCATCAGGAATTCATCGACCGCGCGCGCGCATTGGCGGCCTTCGCGTATTGCCCAGACGACCAGCGATTGCCCGCGTCGCATGTCGCCTGCCGCGAAGACCTTGGCCACCGATGTCTGGTAGTCGTCCGTATTGGCTTTGACATTGCCGCGTCCGTCTTTCTCGACGCCGAACTGTTCGAGCAGGCCGGTAGACACCGGGCCGACGAAGCCCATCGCCAGCAACACCAGGCCGGCTTTCATTTCGAATTCCGAGCCTGGGATCTCCTGCATTTTGCCGTCCTTCCACTCCACCCGCACGGCGATGAGTTTTTCGACCTTGCCGTCCCGACCTTCGAGGCGTTTGGTCGCAACCGCCCAGTCGCGATTGCAGCCTTCTTCGTGCGATGACGACGTGCGCAACTTTACCGGCCAGTAAGGCCACACCAAAGGCTTGTTCTCGTGCTCCGGCGGCTGGGGCAGCAATTCGAATTGCGTCACCGATGCCGCGCCGTGGCGGTTCGAGGTCCCGACACAGTCGGATCCGGTGTCGCCGCCGCCGATCACAATCACGTGCTTGTCTGTGGCCATGATCTGTCCGGGGATCACGTCGCCGGCGACCACCTTGTTTTGCTGCGGCAGAAACTCCATTGCAAAGTGCACGCCGCCAAGTTCGCGGCCAGGCACCGGCAGGTCGCGCGGCTGTTCCGCGCCGCCGGTCAGGGCGACGGCGTCGAATTTCTTCAACAAGTCCGCCGCGGCTACGTTTACACCCACGTGCTGATTGGCGCGAAAATCGACGCCTTCGGCGCGCATCTGTTCAATACGCCGATCGATGTGCGACTTTTCCATCTTGAAGTCGGGAATGCCGTAGCG
>PLYG01000363.1 GCA_003153335.1 Betaproteobacteria bacterium
ATGTTTGCGCCGATTCCGGAGCGCGAGCGTGACGAGCGTGCGGACAAACTCTATTCCGTGCTTGCGTTGTGGAAGAAAAGCCAGCAACTGCCGGCGATCGGGGAACTCGAAGCGAAGCTCGCCTCCAATCCGGACGACCTGCCTTCGCGGCTCGCGCTGGGCGAACGCCTGGTCGCCGACAGGCGCTACGAGCCCGCGCTCGCGGCGCTGCTGGAAGTGGTGCGCAAGGACCGCGGCGCGTTGCGCACCAGCGCGCGCAAGCTGATGGTCGAGGTGTTCAATCTCGCCGAAGATCAGTCCGTGCTGGTGAGTGAGTACCGCAAGCTGCTTGCCGGTGCGCTGTACTAATTGCGGGTATCCGTATTACGTGGTCGATCTCGCTTTGCGCGATGCATCAATGAACGCGACTGCCTTGAGCCAGATGACTTGACCGTCCCAGTTCGGCCAAGAGGGGCCACTGACGGCGCGGCAAGACTGCACGGCGGATCGTCCGGTCCCAGTCGGAAAGAAGACATTCGCTGATACCTAATGCGGCAAGCCATGCCTGCGAATGATTCTCGGAAGAAGTTTCCGCTTCAAGTTGATCTCGACCAGCGCAGGCGCATATGCATGCCGTTCTACTCTGGAATTCGGAGTAGGGGAACACGCGGCTGCACGTTCTCCGCTAGATATCCATTTGGGAGGGAAGTTGGATGGGAACCGACGCTTCCTGCCAAGCGAATCAAACACCCTTCCCCGCGCCACCCCCTCGGCGATAGACTGAGTCTTCCAAGGCGCGCGAGTCAGCGCGCGGTTAGCTAGCAGAGCCCCGTAGCATAGGGACGCTCACTATGTCCCGGTAGCTAACGAAGTCACCCACATGCAACCTATGTCGCCGGCAAGTGGCGTCAGGGCTTGGCGAAGGTTCCGATTAGAATCTCGCCCTTGAGTTTTGCCGGCGCCAAGTCGAGGAACTCTATCAGGTGGGCCAGCACTCTCAGGCGCCACCAGTTCCTGACACCATCGTAGGGATCGCCAAAGGAGCGCAGATCAGTCAACTGAAAGCCCGCCTCGGATGCAGACTGTTTGATTTGCCACGCACTAAGTGGAGTGATATGGCCATGAACACGGCGTTCGTCTTCGGAGAACCACTGAAAATGATTAAACCTGCACAATAGCGCCTTTGAGACAGGGCTACCGTTATTGGGCGTCGTCACGATGAGAATTCCGCCGGGACGGAGCAGCTCAAAGCACTGGCGAAAGAAATGCCACGGATTCTCAAGATGCTCGATGATCTCGATGGCTGCGACAGCATCAAACGGCGCGCCATCAATGTGTGAAAACGTCACGTCGAGATCACATACCATGAACGGGATTGTGTCGCACAGTTTGAAGTTATCTGCCACGGCGTCACATGCGGTTACCTGAAACCCCAGGTCGCGGCACCGTGCTGAGAATGCGCCGCTGCCGGCCGCCACATCCAGAACCTTGCTGTCGCGTGGACAGACCGATACAAGCAGTTCGGCGATAAATGCATGGAGACCGGACCGCGCATAGCTGCGCAATCCTTTGTAACTGTTTTCGTCCTCAGGAGTATCTTGTCCGGAATCCACGAACCGGGCGAGACGCAATTGCTTATCCACTAACAACACCTAACAAAATGAGCTGAGGGCCCATTACCGTCCTTGAAAGCCGTTAACCCCGGCCGTTGTGTTGATAGGATCGGGGAGATCGCCAAGCCGATTTTCGGCGACAAACTGTGTGAAATAGTCTAGGTGCTGCGTCGGCTGAGCAAAATAGGTATAAACCCTAGCCCGGGACAGGCCATCATTCCTTCCCGCAAATCCGTCACTTCTTGAGTCGTCGCCGCTCCCGTGGCGGAATTGCATCTGCATCCTGCCATAACCCGCGCTTCGCCACTTTGGCTTCGGTCAGCGCCCCATAGAGCGGCGAGTTCGGCGCGTAGCATTCATACAGCCAAGCTATGCCGCACTTGTTCAGCATCCGCATCTGCATCGTCGCAATACACCCTTGCCAGGGTACCCTTTGGCAATCAAAGGGCCGATTCCTCTCGTGTGGGTCGAGGGCAACGGTCAGATGGGCGAACGTCGATTGCGCGGATTTGCGCGCCTTATGGCGCATTTGCCATCGTCATTTCTTGGCCTCGAATCCATTGCCGCTTGAATGTGTTCCGCATCGGCAAGACCTGAAAGCCGTAAGCTGGTGCTCGCGGGGGCGCGAGCAGATCCCGGTCAGTTCGACCTGGCGGTGACCGACTACAACATGCCGGGCATGTCCGGGCTGGACGTGGCGTGCGCGCTGCGGGAAATCCGCGCCGATCTGCCGGTCGCCATGGCATCGGGCTATATCACCGAGGAGTTGCGCGCCCAGGCGCCCGCGGCCGGAGTGATCGAGCTCCTGTACAAGCCCAATACCGTCGATGAACTGTGCGCGTTGGTCGCGCGTCTCGCAAATACCTACTCCGGAAAAGAAAATTCTTCATGATTCTGCTCGCCCGCGCCGGACGCCGCGCCGGGGGTCGGTGCGCAAAAATAAAGGACATCAAACCATGACCGACAAGAAGAAATTGGGGCGCGACACTATTGCGGCGCATGCGGGGCGCGACCCGCAGCGCTTCGATGGCGTGGTGAACACGCCGGTATTTCGTGCCTCGACGGTGCTGTTCCCTGATCTGGAGTCGTACCAGAGGCGCGACCCCGATGATTACAAGGTCATGCGTTATGGCATCTACGGCACGCCCACCACGTTCGCGCTGGAAGAAGCCGTGGCGCAGCTCGAAGGCGGTTACGCGGCCGTTGCGCTGCCTTCGGGCCTGGCCGCCATCGTCGCGGCGCTGGCCGCGTTCGCGCGCTCCGGCGCGCACATCCTGATCTCGGACTCGGTTTATCAGCCGACGCGCAATTTTTGCGACAAGCGGCTGCGCACCCTGGGCGTCGACATCGAATACTACGATCCGTCCATTGGCTCGGCGATTGGCGACCTGATCCGCCCGGAGACGACGGCGGTTTTCTGCGAAGCGCCCGGCTCGCTCACGTTCGAAATGCAGGACATTCCCGCGATAGCGGCGGCGGCGCACGCTAAAGGCGTCGCGGTGCTCGCCGACACCACCTGGGCGACGCCGTATTTTTTCCGATCGTTCGAGCACGGCGTCGACATCTCGATCCACGCCGGCACCAAGTACATTGCCGGCCATTCGGACGTAATGATGGGCATCGTCGTCACCAATGAAAAATACTGGCTCGCGGTCCGCCGGACCGTCGCGGACTATGGTTACTGCGTGAGCCCGGATGATTGCTACCTCGCGCTGCGCGGCTTGCGCACCATCGGCGTGCGCATGCGGCAGCAGCAGCAGAGCGCAATTAAGATCGCGCGCTGGCTGCAGGCGCGGCCGGAGGTCATGCGCGTGCTTTACCCCGCGTTCGAGCGCGATCCGGGCCATGCGATCTGGAAGCGCGATTTCAGCGGCGCGTGCAGCCTGTTCGGCGTGGAGATGAAGCCGGAATATTCGCCCGAGAGCACGCACGCATTTGTCGAGGCGCTGGAGCTGTTCGGTATTGGCGCGTCGTGGGGTGGCTACGAGAGTCTGGCGTTGCCGACTACGGGTTGAGTCACGCGCACTGCCGGCTGCGGCAAGTTCGATGGCCCGGTGGTGCGGCTGCATATCGGGCTGGAGGATGTGGTCGATCTGATCGCCGATCTGGAGCAGGGGTTGACAGTGATGCGGGAGTTCGGGCGGTAGCGCGACCGCCCAATCACGTCAGCCGATGCCGAGGAACACCGCGAGGGCACCGTTCAGCCGCTGCATCTCCGGCGGTGACAAGCGACCAAGCGATGCACCGATTCGGCTGCGCCGCACCGTCGTGATCTTGTCCACGGCGATCCACGACGTGCGTTGTAGAGACAAACCGGGCCTGTCAGCGGTGACGGCTCCTGTGGGCGCCATGCACGCCGAGATCATCCTCCCACGGATTAAGCAGCGTGGCGCCACTGTGTCGCACGTCGCGCACATTGCGAGTGACCAGGCAAAGGTCATGCTCGATTGCCGTGGCGGCGAGCAGCGTGTCGATCACCGGCGGGGTTTGTCCGGTCTGGCGCTTCACCGCACCACTGACGGCGCCCCAGCGGCGCACGATCGCATCGCTCAACGGCAGAATCCGGTCGGCGAACCGCACCTCCAGCGCGGCGATGCCGGCGGCGATAGGCAGGCGGCGCGGACTGTCGGGCGGCAGGTTGTGCAGACCCTTGTCGTATTCGCCGAGCGTCAGGATGCTGAGGAACAGCAACGCCTCGTCCTGCGCCGCGGCCCACGCCAGCACCCGCGCGGTGCCGTGCGGTTTGGCCAGCTCCGCGACGACGTTGGTGTCGAGCAGCCAGAAGTTCACACGATGATGTCGCGGCCGGTGTCGTGTTCGCGCGTAAGGTCGAGATCGCCGATGCCGAGTCCCTGCAGGAAGGCGACCAGGGTCTGCCGCGGCTGCTCCGGCGGCAGCAGTTTTTCCAGGGTCTCGACCGCGATCACCACGACGGCGTCCTTGCCGCGCACGGTGACGCGTTGCGGGCCCTCGGTGCGGGCGCGGCGGACGACCTCGCTGAACCGCGCCTTGGCGTCCTCGAGCTTCCAGGCGAACGGCTGGACGCGCGGGCGGTGGCCGCGTGAAGCAGGTGTGCGGCCGGTGGTGGCGGGATGCGGCATGCGGTGGCGGCTCCGAGCTGACTAGCTGACCATATATAGCAGGCACTGCAAGTCAGGGCTACGGGCCACGCGTGCTGCTTGGCCAACGCGGTCACGCAGCGCGCGTGCGAACCATTGCGGCGACGTTGTTGCGGACCGTCACGGTGGTCGGATGGTCGGGGCAACTGCCGTGCGCTTGGCCTCGATCGATTTCGCCACGCCCTATGCGACCGCGATGTCGGTACGACCGAAGTCACCACCCTTGAACAGCAGCGGAAACCCCGTCTCCGCGGCGAGCGCGTAGCTGCAACAATCGCCGAAGTTGAGGCCCGCGCCATGCTGCCTTCCCTTGCCATAGCGCAGGAACGCATCGACCGCGCGGCGTGACTGGCTCTCGGTGAAGGGCACGATCTCGGCGCGAAGCGCCTGCACAAGACGATCGACGTCCAGGCGGGCCGGCGGCCCGCTCCGACCTATCATGACCATGCAGGTTTCGAGATACGAGGCCGCCCCGATCAGACACTGCGGCGCTGCCACCGCGGCCCGCGTGAGCCGATCCGACTCGGATTCCCGCAGCAGAATGGCGACCAGCGCGGAACTGTCGATCACCATCAGCCAAAGAGGCCGTTTTCATCGTAGCCGATGATCTCGTCCGCCGGCCGCTCGTCGAGGACAGGCAGCCGGGCCACCGCTTCCTGGATGGCACGGACCGCGGCGATTGCTTCGTCCTGCGAAGCGGGCGAGCAGGCCGGGGCTTGCAGGATGATCGCAGCCTCGTGCTCACCCGGCGTTGCACCGGGTGCCGATCCGGTGATGGTGCCATCAGGGGCGATACGGATGCGGGCGTGAATGATGCTCATGGGTTGTCTCTGACCAGGCGCAATTTAGCACGTATCGACGCGAGGCGACATCGGCTTGCTGGAGCCTCCCCGATCGGGATGGCTCCTCAGACCTCGCCTCACGGCGGACCGGCCAGCGCGGCGAGGTTGTTTCGGACCCGGCAGAGCCTACACCAGGCTCGTCGCGGTCTGGTCTTGGCTCACCACGCCCAGCCATTCATCGAGCAGCGTCCGCTCCGGCGCGCTCAGCGTGGCCTCCTCCTGCCGGCACAGCGCCAGCACGCAGGCGTGGAAGGCGGCGGTCACGTCCGCGCCGGTGACCGGCCCGGAGGCGAAGTCGAAGCCGGCGCCGCGCAGCATCTCGCGGATGTCGCTCACCGGGCGATTGACGAT
>PLYG01000041.1 GCA_003153335.1 Betaproteobacteria bacterium
TCAACACGTTCATCCCGGCCCTCGCCTATACGTTCTCCCACAATCCGACCGAAGTGCAGGTCAGGCATGAGGAACGCGCGGCCGGCGAGTCCAAGTACTCGCTCTACCAGCTCATACGCCTGAACTTCGATCTGATCACCGGGTTTTCCGTGGTGCCGCTGCAGATATTTTCGCTGTTCGGCATGCTGGTCGCCATCGGCTCGCTGATCAGCTACTTTGTCGTGATCGCGCAGCGCGTCCTCGCTGCCGGCTGGGCCGAAGGCCTGCAGACCATCTGGGACCGCGACATCCTGGAGTTTTTCCTGATCGGCATGATGCTCTTCGGTCTCGGCCTGCTGGGCGAATACGTCGNNGCGTCAACGGCCGCGCTATGTGATTCAGGCGATACTGGAGCGCAACGAAGAAAGCGCGCAGGAGTCCTCGTGATGCGAGGTCTGCCGCATCCGGCTCGCTGTCCTGCCGCGAAGCGATCTGAGCGCATGGCACGGCGTGGTTCCCCCGCGCCGTGCCATGTTTTCCCGCTGCGCGCGCCCCGCCTCCGGCAACCATGACTTCGGCAGTCGTCTTCGCCTATCACAACGTGGGCGTGCGCTGCCTGCGTGTCCTGCTCGCGCGCGGCGTGCGCGTGCCGCTGGTGGTGACGCACCAGGACAACCCGAACGAGAACATCTGGTTCGGCAGCGTGTCCCAGGTTGCTGCCGAGCAGGGAATTCCGTTCATCACTCCCGACGACCCGAATGCGCGGGACGTCGTCGCGCGCATCGCGGTGCTGCGACCCGATTTCCTGTTTTCCTTCTACTACCGGCTGCTGCTCAAGGCGCCGCTGCTGGCCGTTCCAGGACTAGGGGCGTTGAACATGCATGGTTCGCTGCTGCCCAAATATCGCGGAAGAGTGCCGGTGAACTGGGCGATCATCCACGGCGAAACCGAAACCGGCACTACGCTGCACTACATGACCGAAAAGCCGGACAACGGCGATATCGTCGCGCAAACCGCAGTGCCTATCCTGCCCGACGATACGGCGGGCGAAGTGTTCGACAAGGTCACCGTCGCCGCCGAGCTGACGCTTTATCATGCACTGCCGGGACTGATTGCCGGCACCGCACCCAGGATCCGGCAGGATTTGAGCCGTGGCGCGTACTTCGGCGGAAGGAAGCCCGAGGATGGGCGCATAGCCTGGTCGCAGCCCGCGACGCAGATACACAATCTGGTGCGCGCCGTGGCGCCCCCCTATCCGGGCGCATACACGGACGTGGGCGGCCACCGCCTCGTGGTCCAGCGCACACGCGTGGTCGATGCCGAAAAGCGACAGGACGCGGCGTCGCAATTGCGTTATGCCGACGGACACCTCTATGCGGATTGCGGCGCCGGCACGCTGGAGATACTGGCTTGCACGGTGGACGGCGTGCCGCTGTCCCCGGCGGTGTTCGAACAGCAGTTCGGCGCAGGCGCGCCATTGCCGCCTGCTGATTAACCTTCACCGGAACGGATCATGAAAAAAATTCTCATCCTCGGCGTCAACGGTTTTATCGGCCATCACATATCGCAGCGGATCATCAAGACCACCGATTGGGAGGTCTACGGGATGGACATGCAGGCCGACCGCATCGCGGACCTGCTGGATGCGCCGCGCTTTCATTTTTTCGAGGGCGACATCACGATCAACCGCGAGTGGATCGAGTATCACATCAAGAAGTGCGATACGGTGCTGCCGCTGGTGGCGATTGCCACGCCGGCCACCTATGTGAGCGATCCGCTGCGGGTGTTCGAACTCGACTTCGAGGCCAACCTCCCCATCGTCCGCTCGTGCGTCAAATACAAGAAGCGCATCATTTTTCCGTCGACCTCGGAGGTCTACGGCATGTGCCACGACGCCGAGTTCGATCCCGAACGCTCGGAGCTCGTGCTGGGCCCGATCAACAAGCCGCGCTGGATCTACGCCTGCGCCAAGCAGTTGATGGACCGCGTGATCCACGCCTACGGAATGCAGCAAGGGCTCGACTACACGCTGTTCCGCCCGTTCAACTGGATTGGCTCGGGGCTGGATTCGATCAATACCGCGAAGGAAGGGTCGTCGCGCGTCATCACGCAGTTTCTGGGCCATATCGTGCGCGGCGAGTCCATCAAGCTGGTCGACGGCGGCACGCAGAAGCGCGCATTCACCTATATCGACGACGGCGTGGCCGCGCTGATGAAGATCATCGACAATCCCGGCCGCACCGCGTCGGGGAAGATTTACAACATAGGCAATCCGGCCAACAACTTTTCGGTCAGGGACGTGGCGACGATGATGCTCGATCTCGCGCTGACCTATCCCGAATACGCGCCGACGGCAAAGCAGGTCCGGATCGTCGAGACCACCGCCGACGCCTACTACGGCACGGGTTACCAAGATGTACAGAACCGCGTGCCCAACATCGACAACACCATGCGCGATCTCGCCTGGAAGCCCACCGTCACGATGAAAGATGCGTTGAAGCACATTTTCGATGCCTATCGCGGCCAGGTGCTGGAAGCGCGGCAGCTGGTCGATTGATGCCGTTGCTCGCCCTCAAGATCGATGTCGATACGTGGCGCGGCACCAGGGAAGGCGTGCCGCGTCTGGTCGAGGCGCTGAACCGCCGCGGTGCGCAGGCGACCTTTCTGTTCAGCCTTGGGCCCGACCACACGGGCCGCGCGATCAAGCGCGTGTTCCGGCGCGGTTTTCTGAAAAAGGTTTCTCGCACGTCGGTGCTGGAGCACTATGGCCTGCGCACACTGCTCAACGGCACGCTGCTGCCGGGTCCGGACATCGGCAAACCCTCGGGACTCTGCGCCGATATCATGCGTCGGGTGCGCGATGCCGGCTTCGAAGTCGGCATTCACTGCTGGGACCATGTACGCTGGCAGGACGGCGTCGCGGCGGCGGACGCCGAGTGGACGCACCGCGAAGTCGATCGTGCGGTGCGCCGCTTCGAAGCGATTTTCGGCGAGCGGCCGCGCACGCACGGCGCGGCAGGCTGGCAGATGAACCGGCATGCGCTGCGCCTTACGCAGCAACTGGGTTTCGAATACTGTTCCGATGGCCGGGGTACCCACCCGTTTCTGCCCGTGACCAACGCCGAACTGATCCGCTGCCCGCAATTGCCGACCACCCTGCCGACCCTGGACGAATTGATCGGCGTCGATGGCGTCACGCTGGACAACTTCGCGGCGACGGTGCTGGCGCGCTCGGCGGCCGCGGCGGGCAAGGCGCACATCTTTACCCTGCACGCCGAACTCGAAGGCATGAAGCTGTTGCCCCAGTTCGAGCAATTGCTCACCGGCTGGCGCGAGCAGGGCTATCGGCTGACGACCACGCGAACGATTTTCGAATCGCTCGCCATCGACGAACTGCCGCGCCACGAGGTGGTCTACGGTGAGGTCCCCGGCCGGTCCGGAACGTTGATGTTGCAGGGCGACGAGTTCCTGAAGAATCTTTAAGGAGAAAAGCTTGGAGTACAGAAAACTGGGAACCAGCGAGCTCAATGTATCAAAGATCTGCCTGGGCACCATGACCTGGGGTCAGCAGAACAGCGAAGCCGAGGCGCATGCGCAGCTCGACTATGCGCTGGCCAACGGCGTGAACTTCATCGACACCGCCGAGATGTATCCGGTCCCGACCCGCGCCCATACGCAGGGCAGGACCGAGGAGTACATCGGTACGTGGCTGAAACACCAGCCGCGCGACAAGATCGTGCTCGCCTCCAAAGTGGCCGGTCCGGCGCGGCAGGTCACCTGGATACGCAACGGTCCCAAGCTCACGGGTGAGCAGATCGAAGCCGCGATCAATTCCAGCCTCGCGCGGCTGCAAACCGACTACCTGGATCTGTACCAGATTCACTGGCCCGAGCGCTACACGCCGCTGTTCGGCGAGTGGCAGTTCGATCCGGCCAAGGACACGCCGGAAGCGACGCCGATTCTCGAACAGCTCGAGGCGCTCGATCGCATCGTCAAAGCCGGCAAGGTTCGCTACATCGGTCTGTCCAATGAAACGCCATACGGCGTGATGCGATTCCTGCGGCTCGCCGACCAACACGGACTGCCGCGCGTGATATCGATCCAGAATGCGTACAACCTCGCNNGCTGGCTTACAGCCCGCTGGCGTTCGGCCAGCTTACGGCTAAGCATCACAACGGCTTAGCGCCGAACTCGCGGCTGGCCTTGTTCGACAGCAATTTCGGCACCCGCTACCGGCGCCCGGCGCTCGCCGCCGCGATGCAGCCTTACTTCGATCTGGCCGCCACGCTTGGCATCTCTCCCACGACGCTCGCGCTCGCCTGGGTCAACGATCGCTGGTTTGTCGGCGCCAATATCATCGGCGCGACCACGATGGAACAGCTCAAGGAAGACATAGCATCGGCCGCCACGACGCTTACCGCCGATGCGATCGCCGAAATCGAGCGCATCCATTCCGCTCATCTCGAACCCGCTCAATAGGAAAACCATCATGCCCGGGAAAAAAGTAGCCGACTTTTCCGCCGCCGCGACCGGTGGCGNNAAGGACAACACGCCCGGCTGCACGACGGAGAGCCAGCAATTCCGCGACCTGCATCCGCAGTTTGCACGACTCGGGTGCGTCGTGGCCGGCGTATCCCGCGACAGTCTGAAATCGCACGATAGTTTCAAGGCCAAATTCGAGTTCCCGTTTGAACTGATTTCGGATCACGACGAAAAGCTTTGCGCGCAGTTTGGCGTGATCAAGATGAAAAACANNGCGGCATCGAGCGCAGCACCTTTGTCATCGACGCTGAGGGTGTGCTGGCCAAGGAATGGCGCGGCGTGAAAGTGAGCGGCCACGCGGACGCGGTGCTGGAGTTCGTCAGGACGCTTTGACATTGCTCCGGAATGCGGCGGTGCGGCGATGTAGCGGGCAGTCCGGCGTCGCCCCGGTGCAGCTTTGATTTTTGACGCACTGCACAATGGTATTGAATTGGAACGGAAAATATGCGATACTGGATGGTCGGCTATGTTTTCGCCCTCCCGTTGGCGTCATGAAGCGGTCGGTTTTGGTGCAGGAGCCGATGGTTCCATTCTCCTACTGTGTACACATAAGGAAATACAAAATGAAAAAGTCCCTACTCGTCGTTGCACTGCTCGCCCTCGGCCTTACGGCCTGTGGCGACAAACCCGCTCCGGTTCCGGCCCCGACCGCAGCACCGGCTCCCGCTGTGGCGCCGGCCCCGGCCCCTGCGCCGGCCCCTGCCGCTGTTGACGCTGCCAAGGACACAGCCGTCGCTGCCGGCGATGCCGCCAAGGATGCCGCAGACAAAGCCGCAACGGCCACCAAAGATGCCATGAAGCCGGCTGACGAGCCGAAGAAGTAATCGGTCGCTTCAGCAAAAAAGCCGGCGCCACGCAAGTGGCCCGGCTTTTTTTTGGTCGGCGCACGCAAACAACACTGCGTACAGCGCCGCCTGCATCGGCGCGCTCAGCCGCGCTCGACCAGCGCGGCCACCCGTCGGCGCAGTTCGTCCGACCGTAGCGAGTCGTCATAGTCCTGGCGCGATGACGCGGCCTCATGATCGCCTGCGGCGATCGCGTTGATCTGTTTTTTCATCGACTGCACCACGCCGGGCTCGCACTTCCCAAGCGCCACAATATAATCATTGACCCGCGACCCCAGCGCTTCGCGGGCCACCAGGTCGGTCAGAAATCCGATCCGCAGCATGGTCTCGGCATCGATCGTCTGCGCGGTCAGAAACAGCCGCTTGGTTTCCGCCGGTCCGATCTGGGTCACAAAACGGCGCAGACCGCCCGGATGATAGTGCAGGCCGAACCGCGCCGCCGGCATGAACATCCGCGATCCCTGCACGCCGATGCGAAAATCGCAGCACAGCGCCAGATCGGTCGCCCCGCCATAGACGCTGCCGTTGATTGCGCAAAGCGTCGGCAGGGGGCAGCGTTCGATCGCATCGAGCAGATCTTCGAAACTCCGGTCGAGCCTTTCCACAATGGCGCCGAGCGTGAATCCCGAACTGAAGGTCGTGCCGCCCGTGCCGGTCAGCACGACTGCGCGCACTTCGGGACGCTTAGCTATTGCCTCCAGATGGCCGCGCACCACGCCGATATCGTCCGGGTCGATCCGGTTGTGCTCGCGCGGGCGGCGAAACGTGATGGTCGCGGCAGTGCCGGCAAAATCCAGCGCGGGCGGGCCGTCGATCAATGGCGAGGTGTCGTTCATGCGGATAATTTCTCCAGATCGCGCAATGTAGTTCAATGACAGGGACGCTTTGCCTGCGGCGGTTCTGGCTGGCGGCACGCCTCCCTCGCTGACCGAACCCGTTCCGCGCATTCGACCGGCGCCGGCGTTGCACCGGCATCCTCCTCGCTACAGCACTACGCCAATCCGCCGCGCGACTTCCATATACATCTCGATCACGTTGCCGAGGTCGCGCCGGAAGCGGTCCTTGTCCATTTTTTCCTGGGTCTTGCTGTCCCACAGGCGGCAGCCGTCGGGCGTGAACTCGTCCCCCAGCAGCATCTCGCCGCGATATTTGCCGAATTCCAGCTTGTAGTCGACCAGCGTGATGCCGGCGTCGGCAAACAGTGGCGTCAACACATCGTTGACGCGAAAGGTGAGCGCTTTCATTTCCGCGATTTCGTCCTTCGTCGCCCAGCCCAGCACCTCGATGTGCGCGTCATTGATCATCGGATCGTGCAGCGCATCGCTCTTGTAAAAAAACTCGAACACCGGTGTCGGCAGCGCCTTGCCTTCGGGGATTCCCAGGCGCTTGCTCATCGAGCCGGCGACGACGTTGCGCACCACGCACTCGACCGGGATCATGGTCAGCTTCCTGACCAGCGACTCGGTGTCGGAGAGCCGCCGCACCAGGTGCGTGCGGATGCCGGCCGCTTCGAGCTTGCCCATGATGAACGCGTTGATCTTGTTGTTGACCTCGCCCTTCCGGTCGAGCTGCGCCTTCTTTTCGCCGTCGAAAGCCGTCGCGTCATTGCGAAAGGTCAGCCACAAAAGATCGGGATCGTCGGTCGCATAGACCGTCTTGGCCTTGCCGCGATAAATTTCCTGGCGCTTTTCCACGTTGACTCCCTAGTTGATGTCCCGCCAACCAAATCCACTGTCCTGCTCCGCAATCCCGACCCAGTCGGGCGTGCAGCCGAGCGCGCCGGCGAGCGCTGCGCGCGCGAATTCTGGACGATTGTTCTGCCGGCTTAAGTGCGCGGCGAACACGTGCTGCAAGCGGGAGCAGTCGATATCGCGCAGCAGATCCGCCGCGGCATCGTTGGCCAGATGGCCGTGCCGGCCGGCGATCCGCTGCTTGAGTGCCGCCGGATAGTCGCTGTCGGCCAGCAATTCCGGATCGTGATTGCATTCGAGCACCAGCGCGTCGCAGCCTGCGAGGGATTCCACGACGTGCGGCGTCGACATGCCGAGGTCGGTTAGCAAGCCGAGCCGCCGCGCACCATCGCCGAACACAAATTGCACGGGTTCGCGCGCGTCATGCGGAACGGGAATGGGGGCCAGCGCAAGGTCGCCGATCACGAACGGATCGTGGCCGTCGAAGGCGTGGACCGACAACACCGTGCGCAGGCGTCCGTTCGCCGCGGCAAGCGTGCCATGGGTCAACCACACGGCTAAGCCAAAGCGCGCCGCAAATCGCGGAACGCCGCCCAGATGATCCGCATGTTCGTGCGTGACCACCACCGCGGCGAGGGACTCCGGCTCGATTCCGTTTCGCGCCAGGCGGAGAACCGTTTCGCTGACCGCAAACCCGCAATCGATCAGGATCCGCGTTGAACCCGACTCGACCACCAGGCCGTTGCCTTCACTGCCGCTGCCAAGGCAACAAAACCGCATGCCACCCAATCCTTTCAACGTTGCGCATGCGGTTTCGGCGCAGACTCACGCAGCGCCGCCGCGTGTGGCCGCAGCCACATGCGCGTCCCAGGTTTTTCCCTTGCTCAACTTCTCCGCGACCCGCCGGCAAACTCCGGCAGCGCCGCCAACTGCAATTACTTGAGTTGATTCAACAACAGCGTGAGCATCTTCTCCGCAGTCGTCGACTTGTCCGGTGTGCCCGTTTTGTCCTGCACCAGCACCTGCGACTTGCCCGCCGCCTCGGTCACGACAATCTGGTACTGCTCCTGAAAGCGGCTCGTGTCCTCGCTCTTCCAGAACTGCAGCTTGGAGAACCAGCTTTCGTCCTTCTTGGCTGTCGGGGAGCCATCTGCATCGACGTAGCGCACGAAATACACGCCCTTGGCGCGATCGCGATCGACCACGGTGAAGCCGACGCGATCGAGCGCCAGCCCGACCCGGCGCCACGCCCGGTCGAACGGATCGTCAAACGCCAGCATCGGCACGCCGTCGGCACGCTTGTCGACCTTGGCTGCGGAGATTTCGGGCGATTTCGCGATTGCGCTCTGCGCGACCTGCTCCGGCGTGCCCAGCCGCACCAGCAGACGCTGCAGCATCTCGGCTTCGAGCTCCGGACTTGGCTCTTTCTGCTTCCACTGGAAATCGAGGCCCTCTTTCTTGGTCGGGACTTCCATCATCCCGCGATGGCTGATGAAGATTTCGACGGTTCCCGGCTGCGTGCCACGCTCGATCCGGGTGCGGAAACGATCGCGCTCGCCGGTGTCGTACACGATGTCGATCACCTTGCCCAACTGGCGGCGGAACCAGTTCTGCGGCAGCAGCGTCTTGTTCTCGGCCCAGTCGGTTTCCATGATACCCAGATCCGGCCGCTCGAGCGCCATCGTGAAACCGTTGGACAGCCAGAATTCGCGCACCATGTTCCAGGTCGCCTCCGGCACGCCCTGCACCACCAGCCAGCGCTGCGAACCCGCACGCTCGACCCGGGCCGTTTCCACGACGGGCAGCACACCCGAACGCGCCGGTTGCGCCCCTGCCGCCAGTCCCGAGGCCGTCGCGCTGCCCGGACGATCCCGGTAGCGGTCGTCGAACGCCGGCATCGTCAGATCGGGCGGCACTTCGAGCGAAGGCGTGCTGCCGGTCGTGCGATAGTCGACCTTCTTGCTATCGAGCAGATTGAACGTTCCGCACCCGGCCAACAACAACACGGCGAAACCGGCCATAACGCTCAACATCCGTTGCATCGTGACTTCCATAACACTCCTTGTTGGGCCGCGCGCGGCCCGGTCAGCAACCGGATTCGCGCAACGCTGCGCGTACGGTATCGTGAAATTTCGCATCCAGCGGCGTCAGCGGCAGCCGGATACCGGATTGGATTCGTCCCATTTCCATCAGCGCCCATTTGGTCGGAATGGGATTGGATTCGACGAATAACTTGGTGTGCAGCGGCATCAACTGATTGTTGAGTGCTCGCGCTTCCGCCAGATTGCCCGCCAGCGCCGCCTTGCACATCAACGCCATTTGCCTGGGCGCCACGTTGGCGGTAACGGAAATGACGCCGTGACCGCCGAGCAGAATATACGCCAGCGCCGTGTCGTCGTTGCCGGAGAGAAAGGAAAAATCGCGGTCGCGGGCTAAGTGCCGCAACATGTCGACATGGCGCACGAGGTCGGACGTCGCGTCCTTCAACCCGATGATTCCCGACACCTGGGCCAGACGCAGCACCGTTTCCGGGCCGACATCCGACACGGTGCGGCCCGGCACGTTGTACAGGATCAGGGGCAGATCGACCGCTTCGGCGATCGCACGGAAGTGGCGATACAAGCCGTCTTGTGTGGGCTTGTTGTAATACGGCGCGACCGACAGGCAGGCGTCCGCGCCGACTTCCAGCGCAAAGCGCGTGAGCTCGATGGCTTCGGCCGTCGAATTGGCGCCGGTTCCGGCGATGACCTTGATCCGCTTTCCGATGTGGTCGACCGTGGTCTTGATCAGCGTGCAATGCTCGTCGACATCGACGGTCGGCGACTCGCCAGTCGTGCCCACGATGACTATTCCCGAGGTGCCCGACTCGACATGCCAGTCGAGCAACTTGTGCAGCGCCGGCAGGTCGAGACTGCCCTCGGGATGCATCGGGGTAACAATGGCGACAAGACTGCCGGTAAGCATTGGGTGCGGGCCGAAAACGAAGGCGCTAGTTTACCCGATTCCGGTGGTGGGGTTGGGGGAGGCCCTTCGGGGCGCCGCGCACGGCAACGGCGCGCGGGGAACGGTGCCGGCAAAGTCCGGTCGATTGGCCGTACGGATGCGCTGCACCGCCGGCTAGAGCGGCAATTGCGTCGGCCACGACCGCTCCCGTCCGGTCGCGCAAATCCGCTCTATCACGGCCGGAAACGGGCTGGCAACCTGCCCCTGCTCGAAGGCGACCACGCGCAGCATTCCACCAAGCCGTTGTAGCAGCTCATCCGGCTGCAGCAGGAATTCCGGCCGGGTGGGCCGGCCGATTGCCGCGTTGCCCTCGGCGAACGTCTCGTAGATCAGCACGCCGTCCGGCTGCAATGCCGCCAGCAAATCGGCAAACAACGGGCGGTGCAGATAATGGGTAACGATGATCGCGTCGAAGCGTAGCGTGCCAACAGGCCACGTCCCCTGTTCCAGGTCAGCCACCCGGGTTTCGATACCGGCCTGCGCCCCAAGCGTGGCCAGCGCCGCCTCGTCGCGATCTACCGCAAGCACTGAATGCCCCAGGGCGGCCAAGTGGCACGCGTGGCGTCCATACCCACACGCAAGGTCAAGCACCTGACCCCCGGGTTTGATCAATGGCGCAAAGCGCGCCACCCAGGGTGAAGGGGTAAGCGCTTGATGGGGGTTGGAGCGTTGGGCTTCGGTTACATTCATGCACACATTTTACGTTGCGACACATCAATCTCAGTGATGGACCCGGCCGCATTCGCCAGCTTCATTGGCGCCGAGTAGTCACGCGCTCACAGCCCCGACCCCACGCCACCCGACCTGGCTTCGATGCGCTGCTGACACGGCACGCAGCGCACGGCGGCCGGGCTGGCCTCGAGCCGCGCGCGCGGGATCGCCTCGTCGCAATCCATGCATGCTCCATATGACTGGTCGGCCACGCGCCGCAGCGCCGTCTCCACCTCGTCCAGTTCACGCGTGTCGCGCACCACCTGCGCAATACCGACGTCGCGAACCCAGTCGCTGACTGCCCGGTCATCGTGGGGATCCAGGCTGTCGAACTGATCGCGCAAAGCCACTGAATGCTCGTCGTCGTCGTCTTCGATCTCCTGCCGTATTTCAGCGATCAGGGCGCGGCGCCGCGCCTGCAACCGCCGCGCAAAGACATCAAGGTCGGTTCTGGAAAGATGAGGCATTGCCTGCTCCTTTTTTTGTTCAGGATCAAAGTCTAAACCATTCGGCTGCCGATGTTCTGATTTCGGTCAAACCCCCCGATGCGCCCGCCCCGAATCCTACACTTGGCGCCCTCGCCCCGCTTGCGGGGCGAGGGCGGGGGTGAAGTGGGAAATCCGGCATTTGCTCACCCCGGCCAAATACTGTATAAATGTACATATCGCTGATTCGACGCTCCGGCGTCTCCCCAAGCCTGCCCCATGGCCGCGGAACCCACACTGCACTCCCCCGCTCCGCTCGGCACCCTCGTCTGGCGGTACGGGAAGGGGCTGCCCGCGCCGGGGCGGGGACTGGCGACCGGGTTTGCTGAACTCGATCGCGCGCTGCCGCAACACGGCTGGTTCGGCGACGGGCTGAACGAACTGCTGGGCAACGAGCAGGGGGTCGGGGAATTCAGCCTGCTGCTGCCGGCCCTCCGCCAAGTCTGCGCCGAGGGCAAGGGCGTGCTGCTGGCCAATCCGCCGTTCCTGCCCTATGCGCCCGCGCTGGCGCAGGCCGGGCTC